>DASYCR010000495.1:0-1997 GCA_036500095.1 Polyangiaceae bacterium | reverse complement strand
GGGCGCCTGAAGCCGCTCGGTCGCTCGCTGGGGGAGCTGTTCGACGCCTATCTGGAGGCCGAAAAGGTTCCGGCTGCGCTGCGCGCTCAGGGCTCCAAAGCGATCGAAGGTCTGTTCGATTTGAACACCGCCGCGGTGCACACGGTCGGCGGACTGAGCGAGTTTCCGAGCGAACCGCTGCTCGCCGCCGGGTACCGCTTTTTTGGCTGGCAGATGCTCGAGCTCAACGGCGATCCGAAGCCCGCGCTGAGCGTATTCGACGGCTTGACCGCCGCGCTGGGCGGCCGTGATTTGGCTCGTATTCTGACGCAGCACGCGCAAATCGATGAGAAAGCGTGGCCGAAATTCAGCACCCACGCCCTCACCCTCCGTGGCTTCAAGCCCGGCGCGAAGGCGTACCGCGTGGATCTACCGCGAGCCTTGTTCGAGAAGCTTGCGGCAAAGCCGAACGTGAACTTGCAGGATTTCTCCGCCGCGCTGTCAGCTCCGAGCGCGAAAGGCAAGGCGGTCGCCAAGAGCGTGCCGCTGTCGTTCGTGGTCGCGTCCGATGGCGAGCACACCTTCATCGCGGTGTCGCCCGACGAGAAAGCGTTGGTAAAACGGCTCGAATCGCTGAAGGATCCGAAGCTTGTCACGCTTCGCACTCGCGAAGGGCTGGATGAGCTGAAGTCGACTCCGCGCTCGGGTGGCGGCTTTCTGACCCTGCGGCGCTTTGCGAACCAGTTGGGGTTGGCCGCCGGCGACTCGGCGAACCTGTTGAATGCGTTGCCCCAGCATGGCGACACTCCCATCCCATTCCATATCGACAGCACGGCTGATGGTCCCGACTGCGTCATCACGCTCACCGTGCCGCGCGCGGCGATCGGGGATTTGGGAACGCTCGCTCCGGTGCTCGCGTTGGCCGCCGGCAAGAATGCTTCGCTCGCGGCGCCCTAGGCGCGCCGGGGAGCGGACTTCTATAAACGCTGGGTGCGCCGGGACTTAGGCGCTCCGGGACGCCTCCGCAAAGTTGCCCGAGTCGGTACTTCGGGCTATTCGGGTCGGAGGATGTACTACTTCAGGCGACACATAACTACACTGTGTGCTGCCGCCGGTTTGGCGCTCATTTCTGGCTCAGCCAAGGCTTGGGTGGAGAGCGAGGTCCGATCGCACGTCGCTACGGTGGACGTTGACCGATCGGGCGCCGCCGTCGTCACCCAGGACCTGACCCTCGCAGTCCGCGGCGGTCCACTGCCGGGGATCGAGCTCGCGGGGGTCGATCTGGACGCCGAGCCGTTGCCGGAGGCGACCGTCTCGGCGGTCAGCGGAACCAAGGCTCAGCTCGCACCGACGCCGCTGCTGATCGAAAAGCGAGACGATGGCACGCTGCGTATCGAGATCGATCGCGACAAGGGGCTGCGCACCGGCGTCTACCTGTTTCATTTTCAATACCGCACCAACCTGCTCAAGCGCGACCTGATCCGTCGCGAAGGCAACGAAGCCGAGGTGCGTTGGATAGGTCCTCGTTTCAATCAGGGTATCGACTCGGCGCGCGTGCTGTTCAGGCTCCCAGCCGGCCCGCTGCCGCCCACTCTTCCGGCCGCCGATAGCAGCAGCGGGCGGATCGACGACAGTGACGCGCTCGGTGGCGTGTTCATCGGCAACTTGCACCGACTCGCGGACAAGGACGAGCTCGACATCGTGCGGCCGCACGTGTCTCGCGGCGAGCCAGTGCTGTGGCGCGTGCGCACGAGCGCCAAGGTGTTCGACGCGCTCTCGGCTCCGCCCGCGAACGCTCGGGCCACGACGAACAGCGAGCTCAAGCGGGCGACGCAACTGCGCGGCGCCGAGCCGCGCCAGCGTTTGCTCTGGTGGCTGTGCGCGGCGCTCGGCGCGCTCGGTTATGCCTTCGCGATCGCGGGAAAATGGCGGGTTTTCGCGGTCGCGTGTCGCGAGCGCGCGGCGACTCCGCGCGCGCTCGTACCGCTGCCGGTGGGCCCGCGCGCGGCCGCTGCAGG
>DASYCR010000494.1:0-1682 GCA_036500095.1 Polyangiaceae bacterium | reverse complement strand
CGCCCCACGAAACGTTTCGGATCGCGCGCACTGGCACCGAGTACGTGCCGCAAGCCTGCGTGCGCGGCGACTGGCGCTCGCTCTACAGCTTCGATCTTCAGCAGCAGCTCCAGCTGGATATCGAGGTGCTGAATTTCTATGTCTCCGAGCATCCCGAGTCCCCGTTCAAGAGCCGGCTGATGGCGGCACGGCGCGACGTGAGCCGCACTCTCAAGCTTCGCGACGCCGAGCTCACGATCCAGCCGATCGAGGGCGCGCGGGAGCAGCGCACGCTCCGCAGTGTGTCGGAGCTGCGCGGCGTGCTCGGAGAGCTATTTGGAATCGACGCGCCCGCGGACGCGGCGCTCGACGCCGCGCTCGCGAAACTGATCGGCCGATAGGCTCGTTCAGTCCGCGCTGGGACGCTGGAGCCGGTGCGAAAAGTAGCGCGTCTGCCCGGCCTCGAAGCGCCGGTAGGCGCGATAGCCGACGACGCCGCCCCAATCCTTGTATTCCTCGCGGAGCTGGCGGTCCTCGAGCGCGTCGAAGATCGCCTCTCGGCGGCGGCTGTCGCGCTTGAGCGCTCGCAAGACGTTCGTGGTGATCTCGCGGCGCTCGAGCAAGTCGAAGCCCGCGGCGAGCAAGTCCTCGCTGCAGTCGTCGTCCGCCCAGCAGCCGTCCGTGTACAAGAAGTGCCCGCCTGGGCGCAGCACGCGGAACGCCTCGGCGAAGAAACGCGTGCGGTCGTCGTAGAGGTGCGATGAGCCGATGTTCAGCACGACGTCGAACGAGCCGCCTGCGAAGTCGAGCCGCTCGGCGTTGCCGACGCGAAACTCGAGGCCGCGTTCCGCACGGCTGCGCGCAAGGCGGACGTTTTCGCTGCTCACGTCGACGCCGACGAGGCGGCTCGGCCGGTAGGTGCGGGCGACAAACGAAGCGCCGCCGCCGCGCCCGCAGCTGACCTCGAGCACCTCGCTGGCCGCGAGCGGAGTGTCGCGCAACGTGTGCTCGTAGAGCCGCAGGCAGTAGAACTCGGGCTCGTCGCGCGACAACACGCTTTCCTCGGGCTCGCTGCTGAACCCGTAGTTCAAGACCGTAAAGCCTGGGACCATCTTCGCGGCGCGGTCGTGATACGCGCCGTGAGCTGTGCTCTTGGTAGTCGCCTGCACAGAACCTCCCCCGAGAAGGTCTGACGTCGTTGTTCTTCTTGTTCGGACGAGCATGCGCGGCCCGTCCGGCCGTACCGAATCTTCTAGTCGCTGGCCCGACCGCTGTCAAGCACAGGACAGGCGGCGCGGCGCGCCCGGCGACACCCTTGCGCGCGTCGCTATACTGGCGGCTGAAGGCGCTGGGAAGCGCCGCCGCGAACGAGAACGACGAGGCGAGGGGGGAAGCCGGAATGCATGGGCATCGACGCGGTCTAGCGGCCGCACCTTGGGCGCGGACGCGGAGCCGCGGCCGCACGCAGCTCGCCCACGTGTGCCACGCGCTCGCCCTGCTCGCGTTGCTCGCGCCGGGCGCGCTTCTTGCGCAGCGGAGCCAAGCCGACGAGTTCGCGCCCGCGCAGCTCGTGCAGCCGCCTCGCGACGGATGGCGGACCAACGGGGGCAACCTCTACAACCAGCGCTACTCCGCGAGCCGCGCGCTCGATCCGACCAACGTCGGCGGCCTCAAGGGCGTCTGGCGTACGCACCTGGGCGGCT
>DASYCR010000493.1:0-3080 GCA_036500095.1 Polyangiaceae bacterium | reverse complement strand
TTTCACGCGAACTCCGTCGCGCACAGGGCGCGCGCTTCGGCGAGCTCGCGGCGAGCATCCGCGCCCGTGAACACGACGCGCTCGAGCCGCGGCTGCACGATTTCACGCGCGACGCGAAACAACCGGATCGACCAGGGCCAGGGCGATGCAACCGTGAGCTGCTCGAGCGCGACCGCGTCGTTCGGATGCACGCGATAGTAGCCACGCTCGCGCAGCGCCTTCACCGCGCCCTCGGTGACCGGGATGTAGCCGGTGGAGGTCGCCCAGTCGATGACTTGTGACGGCTCGAGCATGAAGCGCAGAAAGCGCCAAGCCGCCGCTTTTTCAGGCGTGGAAGCGGCTTTGGGAATGACCCAGTGCGTGCCACCGGTCGGCACCGCGCGGCGCACGCCGGCCGGTAGCGGCGCTGCGTGCACGGGAAATCTCGCGTTGTCCTCGAGGTAGCGAACGAACGCCGTCGTCGACCAGATCATGGCGACGCGGCCCGCCAGGAAATCTTGATTGATCTGTTCCCAGGCGTTGTAGTCGCGGCCGGTCGGTACCTTCATGAGCCGCTCGCGCACGAGGCCCTGCCAAAACTCGAGCGCGGCGACACCGGCTTCGTCACCGAGCGAGATGCGACCGTCCGGCTCCACGACGCTGCCACCCGCTTGCTCGACCAACGCCACCCAAAACCACCAATCGATCGGGCAACCAAAGCCGTAGCGCGACTCGCCGCCGTGCCGCGTGAAGGCACGCGCGACGTCACGCACCTCCGCCCAGGTTCGCGGTGGTTCGAGCTGTGCGCGATCGAACAACGAGCGATTCAAGTAAGCGATGGGCGTCGAGCGGTTGAACGGCAGCGCGCACAGTCCCGGCGGCGCGCCGCGAAAAGCCTGCTCCTGGCGGAATGCGGGCAAGATGTCGAGTGTCGAAGCTCCTTCATACGGCGCGAGCGGTTCGAGCACGCCTGCATTTTCGAGATACGGCACGACCTCGCTCACGACGTGGGTGAGACTCGGCGGCGTGCCCGCGGCGAGCGCGATCCGGAGCTTGGCCAGACCCTCGAAATAGTCGCCCTGAAACACCGCCTGCACGCGATCCTGGCCTTGAACCGCGTTGTAGCGGCGTACCAGCCCCTCCAAAACCTCGCGGTTGCGCCCGCCATAGCTGAACCAGAGCGCGACCTGCGTCTGCGATCGGTCAGCCGCACGCTCGCAGCCGAACGGCCCGAGCGCCGCCGCGGCCGTTGCCAAGAATTCGCGACGGGGCAGGGGGCGCGGCATGAGTCCGGGTCCGACGGCCCTGACCTATAGCGCGTCGCCTCGGGTTCCGATACACGGGGCAAAGCATGTTGCGACGTAGCCCGACCCTGAGCCGCGCTGGGCGACTCGCCTTGAGCGGCTTCGTCATCGTCAGTGGGGCGTGCCGAGCGACTGGGCGCACTCCGAGTAAAGAGCATGAGCTGCCAGCCTCGAGTGCATCTACCGCGCTAAGCGCGCTTGGCGCGCCGCTCGCGAGTGCCACCGGTGCCGCTCCTGCTGCGAGCGCCCCCGTCGCGCAAGCGAGCTGTCCCAATGGCATGGAGCTCTTGCCCGGAGGCGCTTTTTGGGTGGGCTCGGAGCGGCGCGAGCATTTCTCGGACGACGAGAGCCCGCGCTTTCGCACCGAGCTGCCGCCCTTCTGCATCGATCAAACCGAGGTCACCGTTCTGGCATACGCGGAGTGCGTCGCGCAGGGGAAGTGCGTGGCCGCCGACGCCTCACACGGACAGTGCAACGCCGCGCACCGCGATCGACCCGACTATCCGATCAACTGCGTCACTTGGCCCGAAGCCGATCAGTACTGCCAGTTCCGCGGCGCGCGGCTGCCGAGCGAAGCCGAGTGGGAGTACGCGGCGCGCGGTGGTGAGCAGTATCTGAAGTATCCGTGGGGCGATGCCGCACCGGATGGTCACACTTGCTGGAAACACGCCGGCGGCTCGTGCAAGACCAAGGCGTTCCCGGCGGGCGCCTTTGATCTGTACGACGTGAGCGGCAACGTCTGGGAATGGACCGATGATTGGTATGGGCCGTACCCCTGGCCGCCGGAGAGCGGGTTCGCCAAGGTCTACCGCGGCGGCAGCTGGAGCCGTCGCTTCGAGAAATGGATGCACACGCGACTGCGCGATCGCGCGAAACTGAGCGATCAGGGCGCGCACCTCGGGTTTCGCTGTGCGAGCGTCCCGGACTTGTCGCGCTGCCCCTTTGGCAAAGCCGACGAGCAACGTTGCCTCGCAGGCGTGACCGATTGCGAATGCCCGGAAGGGCAGAGCTGGAACGGCGTGCGCTGCGCAAAGCCCGGGGCCGCGCGCTGCCCGGAAGGTTGGCAGGAGCGCGCCGGGCACGGTTGCGTGCCGGGCATCCCCGTGAAAAATCCGCTGCCCGACGTGGAGGCGGACGCGCGCAGCGTGACGCGCGTGCCGGCGCCCGAGTTCGAGGCAGATTGCCAGGCGAATTTTGGTGACCGAAAGCACGCTTTCCGCTACGTGGGCGGCACTCATTCAGCGCGCAATCTCGTGAGCGGTAGAGCCGGATGCAAAAATCGCGACGTCGGAGTTGGCTTCAATTCGTGTTGCTGCCCGTAGCGCTCGGCGCGTGCGGTGGACCGCCGGCACCGGTTGCGGCTGCCCCCGCGGCACAGCCGGTAGCAGCGGCAAGTCCGCCGCCGCAAGCGGCCCCGACCGCGACGTCCGAGCAGCTCTCCACCGCAGCCGATCCCAAACCAGCGGAACCTGCCGCGAGCACCGCTTCGCAGAGTAACCTAGCTCCGTCTGCCTCGGCCCCGGAGCTGCCCAAGGGCACGCTGGTGCTGCAGATCGGTGATTCGTTCGCAGCCGCGCTCGGCGTAGAGCTCGGCAAACGCCTGAAAGCCGCGGGGCTGCGCAGCGCGCTCGAATACAAGACCGCGAGCTACATCCCGAACTGGAGCTTCGACGGCGATGTGCCGCACTTCATCGGCAAGTACAATCCAGATCTGGTGCTGATCACGCTCGGCGCGAACGAGCTCGAAATCCCGAACCCCGAGCAGCGCGTTGGCCCGGTCAAGCACCTGGTCAAGCT
>DASYCR010000492.1:0-3772 GCA_036500095.1 Polyangiaceae bacterium | reverse complement strand
GCGATCGCGAAGAACGATCGCCTCTTCATCGTGTACCTCGAGCTCGCGGACCTCCTTTTGACGAAAGGTCAAAGCGAGGAGGCCGACCGCCTCTTCCGCCGCGTCGTCCGCGGCGCGCCGGACGAGGAGCTCGTCTCCCGTGCCGCGCGACTCTCGATGCAGATCAACCTCGGCAAGGGCACGCTCGAGTCGCTCGAACACGATCTGTTGCCGCTCGCGCTGAACAACCCCGAGCGCGGCATCTACCGCCGGCTCTTGCTCGAGATCTACGGCGCGATCGCCTATCCACTGCTCGAGCAAGCCAAGAGCTCGGACGCGCGCGAGGCGGACGCGGCGCGCGCCGCGCTCGATCGCGTCGGAGAACGCGCCGTCAAGCCGCTGCTCGACGCCCTGTCCGACGCGCGCGAGGCGGAGCAAGAAGTCGCGATCAGCCTGCTCGGGCACGTGCGCAATCGCAGCGCGGGACCCGCGCTCTTCTCGTACGCGATCGGCACCCAGGACGAGACCTTGCGCGCTCGCGCGATGATCGCCGTCGGCATGCTGCGCGATCCCGCGCTGTTGCCGCGCTACCAGTCACTGCTCGTCACGTCCGGTCACGCCGTGGCCGATGACGCGGATCCCGTCGTGCTGGCCGCCGCCTGGGGCGTCGCGCGCCTGCGCGCCCCGCAGGCGCAGCGGTTGCTCGCGGAGCTGGCGAACAGCGAGGCGCCGAACCTCGCAGCGCTCGGCCTGCTCGGTCTCGGCGCGCTCGGTGGACGCGCCACGCTGCCCCAGATCACACGCGCGCTGGAGAGTAGCGCCGCCGGTCCGCTGCCGCGCGCTGCAGCAGCGTTTGCGCTCGGTGAGCAGGGCCAAACGGGCGAAAGTGAGCTGCTCGGTGAGCTCACGCGCAGCACGGACGTGACGCTGCGCAGCAGCGCCTTGCTCGCGCTCGCCCGGCTCAACGCGCCGTTGGCGCCGCGCGCGATTGCCGACGCGTTGGTCAGCGGCGACCCCGTACTGGCGCCGGCGGCGGCGGACGCCGCGTTGATCTGGTCGACGCGCGAATACCGCCGCGCGCGCGAAGTCTTACCCGCTCCCGCCGGGATGGTCGACGTGCGCGCGGTCCTCGACGGCTTGCGACCGGCGGGCTACAGCAAAGACGAACGCATCGCCGCGCTCGACAAGCTCGCGCCGACCTTGAGCGCGGCGTGCATCGCCGCGGCGCAAGCCTCGCCCGAGCGCGCGCGCGCCGTCGCCGAGCTCTTGCTGGGCGATCTCGGCAAGCCACCCTTTGGGACGCTGCTCGATCCGGCGCAGTCGGCGCAGGCGAGCGCGCACGCGCTCGAACTCAGTCGGCGCATTGGAGCCGAGCTCGTGCCGACCTTCATCGGTCTCTCCAAACACCTTTCGGTCGACGTTCGCTTGTTCGCACTGCGCTTTCTGGCCGGTCGTGAAGAGGACGCGGCGCGCGCGGCGCTGGCTGCCACGCTGAGCGACGCGCGCGGTGAGGTGCGCCGCGCCGCGCTCAGCGCGCTTGGGCCGCGCGATGTCGCGGCACGCGCGGTCATCGCGCGCTTGCTTCAAACCGAGTCGGACTGGGCTCTGCGCGCGGCGGCAGCCGAAGCGCTCGGCAGAATCGCCGAGAAATCGGCAGATCCTGCGACATTTGCCGCGCTCGAAGCCAGCGCCGAGCATGATCCATACGCCCTCGTGCGAGAAGCCGCGCTGCCAGCCCTGGTTCGGGTCGATCCCGCGCGCGCCCGCGGAGTCTTGGCTCATAGCCATGACAGCGACCCCGAACCCAGGGTAAAAGCGCGGGCAGCTGCTCTGCTCGACGAGCTCCGATGAAGCCTCGCCACACGAACCTCGCTGCTCGCCGCGTGCTACTCGGGCTGGCTCTACTGCTCGCGGGTTGTCGCGATCTCTCGCACTTCGACAGCAAGCCAGGCTCGGCGTATTGCGGCGCGATCATCGGCGCGCCGGATTTCCAAGACGGCTTGGTCACCGCCGGACTGCCGCCGAGCCTGACCCTGAAGCTCACGCTCGACACGGGGAAATTGAACAGCGAGCCCGGCATTCTCTCCAGTAACGACAAAGCGACCGGGCTCTGCTCGAGCACCGGTGATCCGCTTTTTCAGGACGCGCCGCTGCGCGCCATCCCGCAGATCGACCACGACGTGCTGTCGACGATGAGTTTCGGTGAGGGGCACGATCACGATTTTTTTACCTGGGTCGACTCACGCTGCCAGGGTCCGTTTCTCGCGCTCGTTTCGCTGATGCGCAACGATCAGGTCGAGGTGCGATTGTTCAAGCCCGGACCGATCGACGCCACGGGCGCCAATCGCTCCGGCTTCGGCGTGTTCCCCTTGACCTCACAGCCCAACGGCTGCGGCTTCTGAAAATCATGCAGCTCGTGCTCGGTATCGAAACCTCGTGCGATGAAACCGCGGCCGCGCTCGTCACCGGTTCGGGCGAGGTCGTGGCGGACGCCGTGCACAGCCAGATCCAAGTGCACGCGCCGTACGGAGGCGTGGTACCGGAGCTCGCGTCCCGCGATCACCTGCGCAACGTGCGACCGGTGATCCAAGAGACCTTCACGCGCGCCGGCGTGCGACCGAGTGAGATCGACGGGATCGCGGTCACCTGCCGGCCCGGCCTCACTGGGGCGCTGCTGGTGGGCGTGCAGAGCGCGCAAGGACTGAGCTTCGCGCTCGACAAGCCCGTGGTCGGCGTCGATCACTTGCTCGGACATTTGCTGGCTGTTTTTTTGCGCTTTCCAGGCGCTGCGAGCGAGCAGCCGCCCAGCTACCCGTTCGTGGCGTTGCTCGCCTCCGGTGGACACACCGCGCTCTACCGTGTGGGCAGCGCGCACGTGGCAGACGTGCACGAGCTCGGCGCAACCCGCGACGACGCCGCGGGAGAAGCCTTCGACAAGGTCGCCAAGCTGCTCGGCCTGGGCTACCCGGGCGGTCCCGTGATCGATCGCCTCGCCAAGGAAGGAAATCCGGACGCCATCGAGCTGCCCTGGCCCATGCGTCGACGCGATTCGCTCGAGTTCAGCTTCTCCGGGCTCAAGACCAACATGCTGCGCTGGGTGCAAGACCACGGCTTGCCGGGCGACGATCAGACGCTGCGCGACGTATGCGCGGCCTTCCAACGCCGCGTGGTCGACACGTTGATCGCGAAGGCGCTCGTCGCTTGTCAACGGGAGGGCGCGCGCACGCTGGTGCTCGCCGGCGGAGTTGCCGCCAATCGTGAGCTGCGTGCGCGAAGCGCCGAACAGGCTGCTCCGCTCGGGATCCGCGTGGTCGTACCGCCTTTCAAGGCCTGCACCGACAACGCCGCGATGATCGCCTACGCCGGCTTGAGTCGGCTCGCGCGCGGTGAAAACGACAGCGGCAAGCTCACGGTGAGCCCACACACTCTCTTGCCGCAGAGCACGCGCAAGGGGCGCGGACGGCGCGGCGAAGCCGTCCCAGATTGATCGAAAATGGGGCTCGCTGAACGCGGGAGCGCGGGGCTGCGCAAACGGTGGCGTGAGAGCGCCGCGGCGCTGCTCCTGGTCGCCGCCGTCGCGCTGTTCGCCACGGTGGGCAACCAGCACTACCCGATCGCTGACTGGTTGTTCTGGCACTATGCCGTGTATTGGCTGGCTTCGCTCGCCTGCGTGGTCGCCTGCTTCGGCATCGGCTCGGCAAGCCTGCGCGCTCTAGGACTGCGTGGCCTGCGCACCTTGGAGCACTTGAGCCTAGCCTTCGCCCTGGGCTTGTTCGAGTTCGAGCTTGCCATG
>DASYCR010000491.1:0-1902 GCA_036500095.1 Polyangiaceae bacterium | reverse complement strand
GGCGCTCGCCGCCTGCCTCGCCTTCGAGCCGACCAGCGAGCGCGTGGCGACGGACACCTTGCTCAGCCTGCTGGCGGATGGCGGCATCGCCGCGCCGCTCGCCGCGCGCGCCCTCGCCGCGCGTGATTCGGCCAACTTGCGCCCGCGCATCGAAGCGCTGATCGCCGACGACGACCCGCTATTGCGCGCGCACGCCTTGCTCGGCTTGGGCCAGAGCGAGGACCCGACGGCGCTCGGCTTGCTCGCAGGCGCCTATCGCTTCGAGAGCGACGAGGGCGTGCGACTCGCCATCGTGCGCGCGCTGAGCCAGAGGCCCGAGCGGGCGCGCCGTCGCACGCTCGAGCTGGCTGCCGAACTCGACGCGAGCCCGCCCGTGCGGCAGGCCGCGCGGCTCGCATTGACCGGCCAAAAGCTCGGCGCGTTCGTGACCGGTCGCGCCAGTGCTTGGCTCGATTTCGGGCAAGCCGGGAGCGCGGGCAGCGCGCTCGCCCTCGTCGCGGGACCGGACGGGCTCGCCCTGCCCGCCGTTGCCGATCCGGACGGTGTCTTGATCGAGAGCGGCCTCGAGATCGGCCCTTTCACGCTTCGAGTTGCGCCGCCTGCGCCGAACGACAAGGCTCCGAGCCCTGCCCCATGACCCGCGCCAAAGCCGAAAGTAAGAGCCCCGCCGGCGATCCGAACCCGGACTCGCTGGCGAGCTTCGAAACCTCGCTCACCCGCTTGAACGAGATCGTCGAGCGGCTCGAGAGCAGCGAGCTCAACCTCGAGGAGTCGCTCGGCCTGTTCGAAGAAGGCGTGCGGCTCGCGCGCGCCTCGCAGGCGCGGCTCGACGCGGCCGAAAAGCGCGTCGAGGAGCTCTTGGCCATCGACGAACAAGGCGAGCCCGTCGTGCGGGAAATCGACATCGACTGACATGGCGTCACGCATCGTCGATACCGCCGCCGCGCTCCTGATCGGCAACGAACTCCTGAGCGGGAAGGTCGCCGATCAGAACCTGCTCGAGCTGGCGAAGACCCTGCGCGCGCTCGGCATCCGCCTGTGCCGCGTGGTCGTGCTCCCCGACGACGTCGCCGCGCTGGCCGCCGAAATTCGCGCGCTCTCGGCGAGCTTCGACGTCGTGTTCACGAGCGGCGGAGTCGGACCGACCCACGACGATGTCACGATCGAAGCCGTCGCGCGCGCTTTCGAGCAAGAGGTCGTGCAGCATCCGGCATTGGTGGAGCTGCTCGAGCGCGTCTATCGCGAGAAGACCACGCCGGCGCACCTGGCCATGGCGCGCGTGCCCGCGGGCGCCGAGCTGTGCGGCGCGCCCGACGTCGAGTGGCCGACCACCGTCGTGAAAAACGTCTGGATCCTGCCCGGCGTCCCCGACCTCTTTCGCTTCAAGCTGCTCACCGTGCGCGCGTGGCTGGCAGGGCCGAAGCCGTTCGTGACGCGAGCGCTCTACTTGCGCACGGACGAGCCGGATCTGAAGCCGCTGCTCGACGAGCTCGTGGCGCGCCACCCGGCGGTCGAAATCGGCTCCTACCCCAAGTGGTTCGAAGCGAGCTATCGCACCAAAGTGACCTTCGACGCGCGCGAACAACGCGCTGCCGACGCCGCGCTGGAAGAGCTTCGCGCGCGCGTGCCGAGCGAGCAGATCTTTCGCAGCGAGTGACGCGGATCACGCTTCACTGACGCTTACTTCTCGAACTCCAAGAGCGTGGTCGAGTAGAGCGGCACGCGAATCGTAAAGGGGCTGGCGAGACCGGAAGCGTCCGTCGGCCCCTGCACGCTCCCGTCCGCCGCGCCGCTGGACGGCGTGTAGTCGAAGCGCTTGACGCTGCTGAATCGGACGTCGCCGTCGAGCGTGGCCGTCACGGTGACGTTGGCCGTCGCGCTGGTGTTGACCAGCATCACGCC
>DASYCR010000490.1:0-7149 GCA_036500095.1 Polyangiaceae bacterium | reverse complement strand
AGCGATGAAACACGGGCACGAGAGCCTCGAGCTCCACGTGGCTTTTGGGGTCGAGGAAGAGCTTGATTTGGAAGCGTTCGGAAAGCATGTGCGAATTCTGATTTGGGGAATGGGGGCGCCTACGGGACCACGTTGCCGATGCGCGTGTAACACTGGTGAGCGGCCTCCACGAACAGCTGCGCTTCTTCGATCAGCTGGTGCGCGCCGTCTTTGGAGGCGCCGGCTTCAGCGCGCTTTTCGTGCGCGCGGAAAAAGTAGTGCGCGAACTTCCCGCCCGCGAACGGATCGAAGAAGAGCTTGGTGTCGTAGTAGTGCGCGCGAAACTCGCTGACGATGTCGTCGTTCGTGTCCCCCATGTCGGGGTTCTTGTCCTTGGCCAGCGCGCGCGCGGCTTGCAGCATCGCGCTGTAAGCGCGCTCGGCGGCGTTCTTGGCGTTACCCTCGTCGAGCAAGACCTGAGCCTCGAACACCTCGCGCTCGCTCGCCGCGAGGCCCATTTGCACGGATGAAACGACCTCTCCCGCGCACTCGCCGACCCCGATGTCGCCGATCGTGTACTCGCGTGGATCACCCCAGTCCGAATAGAAGCTCGGGTCCTGCTCGTAGGGCGGCACCGCGCTCAGCTGGTCGACCAGCTTGCGGATCTCCTTCTTGCCGATGCGCGCCACGAATTTTTGGAACGATTCACCGTCCTGCTTGCCCGCCACGTAACGCTCGGTGAGCGTCTTCACCGCTTCGGGTACGCGCTTGGACGGAATCGCGCCGATCGCGAGGCCGTAGGAGCCGGCGTTGTTGCGCAGCTGCCCGCCGACCACGAGTTGAAAGTGGGGCACGCGCCGGCCATTGACGTTCCGGCTCACGCCCAAAAATCCCATGTCGGCGACGTGGTGTTGACCGCACGAGTTGAAGCAGCCGCTGCACTTGATGGTCAGCTCCTTGGCCGCGGGCTCGAGCGAGTCTTCGAGCACGGTGAGCTGCTTGCGGAGCTCACCCGCGAGCCCGCGCGACGAGGAAATGCCGAGTTTGCAAGTGTCGGTGCCCGGACAGGACGTGATGTCCGTGATTTGATCGGCGCCCGCGGCGCCGAGGCCGATGGCGGCAAGCTCGCTGTACAGAGCCGGCAAATCCGCTTCGGGCACCCAGCGAAAGAGCAGATTTTGCTCGACCGTCGTGCGCAGCGTATCGCCCGTGTAGCGGCGCGCCATGTCCGCGATGACGCGGCCTTGGTCGGGCGTGAAGTCGCCGAGCGGGAGCGTGACCTTGGCGGTGACATAGCCCTTTTGGTTTTGCGGGCGGATGTTGCTCGCGCGCCAGGCGTCGAAGCCTTTGGGATAGGATCCGGGCCCGAGCGGTGCCGGCGGCTTGAGCGGCTTCTCGTCGGTGACGTGCAGGTCCCTGAGGAACGCGGTCCAGCGTTCGTCGGGTCGAAGCTTGGCGCGCTCCTCGAGCACGAGGCGCTTGAACTCCTCGATGCCGAGCTTCTTGACTAGAAATTTGATGCGTGCGCGCGCGCGGTTCTCTTTTTCACCAAGGCGACCGAACACGCGGCACACGGCTTGCGTGATCGGAAACAGCTCTTCTTCCGGCGAGAACTCGTCGAAGAGCGCGGCCGGGTAGGGCACGGAACCGAGGCCGCCGCCCACGTAGTACTCGAAGCCGCGCTTGAGTTCGCCGTTTACCAGGCGAGTCTTGGCGATCGCGCCCATGTCGTGAAAGTTGGTGAGGCCGCACGGTTCATCCTTGCAGCCGGAGAACGCGATCTTGAACTTTCGCCCGAAATTCTGGGTGTCGTCGTGGCCGAGCAAGAAGAACGTGATCGCGCTGGCGTAGGGCGCGACGTCGAACGATTCTGTGCTGCACACGCCCGCGTACGGGCAGGCCGTCACGTTGCGCACCGAGTTGCCGCAGGCCTCACGGGTGGTGATGCCGACCGCCGCCAAGCGACGCATCAGATCCGGCGTGTCTTCGATATGAATGAAGTGGAGCTGAATGTCCTGGCGCGTGGTGACGTGCAGAATCTGATCCGAGTATTCCTCGGCCAAATCGCTGAGCACGTCGAGCTGGTCGGGACTCAGCTTGCCGAACGGGATCTTGATGCGCTGCATGCCCGGCGCGTCCCACATCGTGCCCGGACCCTTGGTGAGCTCGCCCGAAGGAAACGCGAGGGTCTGCGTTTTCTCGCCGTCGCTGCGTTGCCCGTTGTCGTAGCGCTGGCCGTAGGTTCCCCGGCGCAGCCTGGTTTCGGCGAACAACTTCTCTTCGATCTTGTTCTTCTTGCGCAGCTCGATCTGCGTTTCGAAGACGTCGATTTCTCGAGCCCAATCCTCGCGGACGTGGCCAGCGAGCTTCTCTTTCCAGGTGGCAACGACTGTCATGGCGTTCTCCGGCTCGCGCACGCTATCCGAAATGATCCGAGCCTTGGTCGGCCGTTATACTACCAATTCCCGATGCAACAAGTCAGGAATATGAAATGTGGGGTTTTGACGCAAGATCACAGGTTTCAGCCCATGTTCTGAGCTTTTTGGCATAGTACCGGGCCCCATGCGCTCCTCGCGAGCTCTTATCCCCACCTTGAAAGAGGCCCCCGCTGATGCCACCAGCGTGAGCCACGTCCTCTTGTTGCGCGGCGGCTTCGTGCGGCGCGTCGGCGCCGGCATCTACAGCTTTCTGCCGCTCGGCGTGCGCGTGCTGAAGAAGATAGAGGCCGTCGTGCGCGACGAGCTCTCGAAGGCGGGTGCACAAGAAGTGCTGCTCCCCGCGCTCTTGCCGGCCGAGTACTTCAAAGAGACGGGGCGCTGGGAGCTGTACGGTGACACGCTGCTCCGCCTCAAGGATCGCAAGGGAGGCGAGTACCACCTGGGCCCGACGCACGAAGAGATCATCACCGATTTGGTGCGGCGCGAAGTGAAGAGCTATCGCGATCTGCCCAAAAATCTCTTTCAGATCCAGACCAAGTTCCGCGACGAACCGCGCCCGCGCGGCGGACTCTTGCGCTGCCGTGAGTTCTCGATGAAGGACGCGTACTCGTTCGACGTGGACGAAGCGTCCGCGAAGGCGAGCTACGAGGTGATGCGCGCCGCGTACTGCCGCATCTTCGATCGTCTCGGCTTCGACTATCGCGTCGTCAGCGCGGATTCAGGCGCGATCGGCGGTTCGGGCAGCGCGGAGTTCCAGGTGCTGGTGCAGAGCGGCGAGGATTTGATCGCGGCCTGCACGAACTGCGCGTACGCGGCCAATCTCGAAGTCGCAAAAACGCACGCGCTGCCGAGAATTGGGCCGGATCCCGCGAGCGTGCCCGCGCCGGATCGCGTGCATACGCCTGGTCACGGCGCGATCTCGGACGTGGCGGCGTTTCTCAAGCGAACCCCGGACAACTTTCTGAAGAGCCTGGTGTACGTGGCCGGCAAAGAGCTCGTGATGGCGGTCGTGCGCGGCGACCACGATGTGAACGAAGTGAAGCTCGCGCGCGCGCTGGGCGTGAGCGACGTGCGTCTAGCGAGCGGCGCGGAAGTCGAGAAAGCGACGGGCGCCGCGCTCGGCTTCGCCGGTCCGGTGGGCTTCAAGCATCGGATCGTGATCGATCGCGATGCGGCGAGCCTGACGGACGCGGTCACCGGCGCAAACGTTACGGATACGCACTTGCTGCACGTGCAACCGGGTCGCGATTTCTCGGCGGAGGCCGCCGAGATCCGCAACGTGGTCGACGGCGATCTCTGCCCCGACTGCCAGAGTCCGCTCAAGATCTATCGCGGCATCGAGGCCGGTCACATTTTCCTTTTGGGCACGCACTACACGTCCAAAATGAAAGCCACCTACCTCGACGAGAAGGGTGAGCATCGCACGATCGTGATGGGCTGTTACGGCATCGGCATTTCGCGCTTGGTGGCGGCCGTGATCGAGCAGCATCACGATCAAAACGGCATCCGCTGGCCGCTCGCGATTGCGCCCTACCAGCTGCATTTGGTGCAGCTGGGCGCCGAACCCGAGGTCGTCGCGGAAGTAGCGCGACTCGAACGCGAGCTCGAAGCGCGCGGCATCGACGTCCTGATCGACGACCGCGAGGAGCGCCCTGGCGTCAAATTCAAAGACGCGGATCTGATCGGCATCCCGCTGCGCGTGACGGTCGGCGCGAAGGCGCTCAAGGCGGGGGCGGTCGAGCTCAAACCGCGCAGCGAGGCGGACCCGAAGAAAGCCGAGCTCGTGCCGCTCGCGAACGCCGTCGAGACCATCGTGGCGCGACTCCAGGCGCTGCTCGAAGGTTCGAGCAAGGCAGGCTGATGAGCGCGGACAAGAAGACCACGGCGACCTCGACCGACGCGGTGCACGCCGGCGTGCCGGCCGCGCGCTCCCATCACGCGCTCAGCTTGGGCGTGGAGCAGACGGCGACCTATACGTTCGAAAACACGGCGGTGCTCGAGCGCTACATGCGCGGCGAGGATCCGGATCCAGATCGGGAAGAGTATGGCCGCTATGGCAACCCGACGGTGGTCGAGCTCGAACGCCGCGTCGCGCAGCTCGAGCTCGCCGAAGACGGCGTCGCGTTTTCGAGCGGCATGGCCGCGATCACGACCGCGGCGCTCGCCTTGCTGAAGAGCGGCGACCACGTCGTGCTTTTCCGCGACGGTTATCGCCGCACGCGGCAGCTGGTGACCCAAACGCTGGCGCGTTTCGGCGTAGCGCACAGCGTGGTTGCGTCCGGAGATCTCGCGGCGCTCGAAGGCGCGTTGACGCCCGCCACGCGTCTCGTGATGAGCGAGCTACCGACGAACCCATATTTGTTTTGCGTGGATCTCCCGAAACTGTCGGCGATTGCGCGCGCGCACGGGCGCATTCGCACGCTGGTCGACGCTACCTTTGCGACGCCGATCAACTGCCGACCGCTGCAGTTCGGAGTGGACTTGGTGGTGCACAGCGCCACCAAGTACCTTTCTGGACACAATGACGTGCTCGGCGGCGTCGTGGTTGGTCCGAGCCATTTGATTTCGCTCTTGCGCGACGCGCGCGGCGTGCTTGGCAGCGTGCTCGACCCCCACGCCGCATTTTTGATCGCGCGCGGCCTCAAGACTTTGGGTCTGCGGGTGCAGCAACAAAACGCGAACGCGCTCGCCGTTGCGCGCCGACTCGAGTCACACCCGCAGGTCGAGCGCGTATTTTATCCATTTCTCGAGAGTCACCCATCACATGCGGTCGCACGCGCGCAGATGCAAGGAGCGGGCGGCGTGGTGAGCTTCATCGTCAAAGGCGGGCGCAGCGCGGCATCACGCGTGGTCGACGCGGTTCGGATCCCGAAGATCGCGGCTTCACTAGGCGGGGTGGAATCGCTGATCGAGCAGCCCGCTATCATGAGCTACTCGGAGCTCTCGGCGAGCGAACTCGCCAAGATTGGCATCGATCCCGCGCTGGTTCGCTTGTCGCTCGGCGTGGAAGACACGGCCGATCTGCTCGCCGATCTCGAGCGCGCGCTGTCGCTCTAGCTCAAACGGGAAGCGTCCTATCTCGAGACATCACGCCGTTTTGGTCGGCATTTCACGTACTTGGGCAGGGCCTTGCCCCGCGTCTTTTTGGAGTCGCATCGTGGCCGAGCACTGGTAAGCTTTTCGAGTGAGTCGGCGACCGGTGGGTCGACACGAAATGCCGACAGCGTTGATCGAGAGGTCACGAGTACCGATGAGTGAGCTACGGAGCTGGTTTCTCAGAAATGTATTCGATGTGCTGGAGCGGCAACTTGGTGCCTCCGCGCTCGGTTCGTTGCGCGCGAAGCTTCCGCCCCGTCTCGCCGTCCACGCCAGCGTCGAGCGTCTACGCACCAGCGCCGCGCTCGACTCGATCCCGCTCGACGAAGGCGAGGAGCTGCTCTTGGCACTCGACTCCCTACTCGGTGACGGCTCGGGCAAGCTGCTCGAGACCGTCGGTACCGAGCTTGCCCTGCGCGCGCTGTCGCAGGGTGGCGGAGTCACGCGCGCGGCGGATCTCGCGGGCACCGTGGCGCGTCTGCAAGCGTTTCTCGAACATCCCTTCGTGGAAGCACCGGTGACGTTCGACCTGCAGCGCATCCCGTCGGGCTTCACGCTGTCACTCAGTGTCACCGGTCGTTCGCGATCCACGCGCGTCTTGCGCTCCCTGACAGCGGGCGCCGTGCAGGCCGCCAGCCGTTTTACGCGGGAATCAGGTCCCGACACCTTGAAGCTCGTGTCCGACGCGATCGCCGATCGCGCGACGATCACCGCGCACTATCTGCAAGTCGTCGAGCCGGTCGCGGTCGACAGTCAACGCTCTCCCACGCGGCGCATTCCGTCTGCCAGCGTTCGCCCGGCGGGCTCGCTCAGCCAGCAAGTGGAGCGCATATTGGGACCGTCCTCGTCGCCGCCGCGTCGCCCCTCCGATCCGAACCAGCTTGCCGTTCAATCGGACAGCTTGCCGCGTCCGCCGCGTGCGCCGTCGATTCCATCCATCGATCTGGATCCGACGCCGCCACCGTCGTCACGCGTCCACGAGCGACCGAGCGTGAGCTTCCAAGCGCCGCTCCTGCAGGGCACTACAGGCGACAAGAGCCGCCGCTAGCGCGACGGGTTTGCGCAAATGACGATTTCGAGATCGGAGCCGTCGCTGCCTGGCGATTGCGTCTGTTCATGGCAAGCGAGCGCGCTGCGATCGCCTGGCGCGTGTGGGCCCTGCGAGAAACCCAAGTCCGTGATCCAGAGAGCCACGGCGATGGTCAGAATCGAGATCGGGGAATGTGCCATGTTGCTCCTTGCGTTGTTCAGCGGCCGTGAGCCGGAACGAGCCCGAACGCGGCGAGCAGGCGACTGAAAGCACTTGCGCGCGGCTCGGGGACTGCAGTGGGGGGCGCGCCCTCGGTCAGTCGCGCTAGTTCCGCCGGCGTCGTGCGACCCGTGCGGACCTTTTGGATGCCGGGGGGCACGAACAAGGGCCGCCACGAGGGCGCTGAATGCACCAAAAATAGCGTGGCTGCGGGGCGTTTCGAGGCTAGGGACTGCATGGCTCGTGTTTCTCAGTGCGACCGGATTCCTTGATTAATTAAGCATAGTGTCACTCTTTGTCCACTTATTCGTCACTGTCGTGTCACATACCTGTGGGTGACGGTGCGCGCCCCGCGGCATCCCAACAGCACGCGCGCGCATATTTTTC
>DASYCR010000489.1:0-3980 GCA_036500095.1 Polyangiaceae bacterium | reverse complement strand
ACTGCGCGAGCGCGCGCACGCTCGCTGCCAGCGGTATGCGCCGCCCTTGCAGATCCTGCGACTCGAGCCCGACGAGCGCGCTGTCGACCAGCGGATCGTGGCGGCAGAGCGGTTCGATCAACTTGGGTAGCCGCCCGATCTCGTCCGACAGCTCGGGACGGAGCGAGCCCGTCGCGCGCACGAACTCGTCGCGGAATCGCTTTTCCTCGCTGTAGCGGAGCGCCTGGCGCACGCCGAAACCCAACGCGAAAATCGTGGCGATGCTGAGAGCACCGATGGCGATGAGTAAACGCTGGGCGAGCGTCATTGCAGCATCGTAGCTGCTCCCGCTGTCATTTTTCTGCGACTCTTATGGGGTGATGTTAGGTTTCGCGCGTCGTGCGTACCTTCTCGAGATTTTCGGCGTCGCTGGCCGCCCTTTGCCTGGCCTGCGCGCACGCCAATGGGCGCGAGCCGCACCCGCGACACCGTCCCGCCGAAAACGCTGCCGGTGCGGCCGTCGCGCCCGTGAGCGAGCCCGCTCGCCTGCAGGCTTCCGCTATCGCGACGGTACCGGCCGGGACATTTGGTCCGTACCTGTGCATGCGCAAGCAGGGCGGTTTGGTGGTTTGGGCAGAGCCCGAGCTGAGTGGAGCCAAGAGCTTTTGGGCGCGCCTGGTCGGGCCAGCGGGTGACACGAAGCTCGAGCCCGTGCGGGTTGACGACGCGCCGGACGAGATCGGTTTGGTCAGCCTGCGCTCGATCGGCAACGATTTCGTCCTACTCGCTACGCACAAAACGCGTGAAGGCGAATCGGTCGTGGTGCGCTTCCTGTCCGAGGCGGGCAAAATGCGCGGTGGGCCGCTGGCCGTCGGACGCGCCGCGTCGCTCCTGTGGATCGAGGCCGTGCCGAGCGCGCGTGGCGTGTGGGTACTGTGGGCGAGCCGCAGCGATCGCCGCGCGCAGATCTTCGCGGCCGAAGTGAGTGCGAACGGGGAGCTGCTGCGCCCGGCGCAACTGCTCGCGAGCGACGCGGGTGCTTGGCAGGCCGCCGCGCTCGGCACATGGCTCGTGCTGGGAGTCACGTTGGTCGGCAAAGAAGCGCGACGGCACGGTCCGATCGAGCTCATTTTCGTGGATGAAACGGGCGCGCCGCGGGCGCCCGTGGTGGTGAGCGCGGAGCCGACGGCCGATCTGGATTTGGATCTGGTGGTCCTGGACAATCGCGCGATTTTAGCCTGGAGCGACCACCGTAGTATCGCCACGCGCGTCTATGCCGCCGCGGTCGACGCGCAAGGCAAATTGCTCGTGCCACCGACGCCCGCGGCGAACGCGTTTGGTGAACAGGCACTATTGCGCGTGGTCCAGCCGGCTGAAGGTCAGCGTCGCGCGTATTTGGCGTGGGAAGATCTGAGCGCGCCTGCAACGTCGCACCGTACGTTCCAGCTCGCAGAGCTCACTGCCGAGGCGCGCGTCAGCGAGCCGCGCGCCGAGCTCGAATATTGGAAAATGGACGGGACTGTGCCCGAGCTTGCGGCGACACAGCTGGGCGTCGCCGCTCTGACGCTCGCGCCGGAGTGCCTGCGCGCCGAGCCCTGCGCGAGCGATGCGCCAGTCGTCCCCGAGTTCGTGACGCTGGACGGCACGATGACGCCCCGCGCGGCCGAGCCGTTGCGGCTCGAGCGCGAGGCGCAACGGTCTCTAGCGTGGGGACTCGCTTGCGGAGAACATTGCGTCGCGCTCTCCGCGACCAGCGCGGTGCCCACACCGGTGGCGCTCGCTCGGCTCGAGCATCGCTCCGACGCGTTTCGCTCGCCTGCGGCGCGCTTCGTGCTGCCGCCACCACCGCGCGTCGTGGCCAGCGATCTGCTCGCCGAAGGCGATCCACTGTCGCAAGTGGCGGTGACCAAGACCGTTGGAGCGGAGCTCGTCGGCACGATCACGGACTTCGATCCGACCACGCCCTGGGTTCGGCTCAAAAAAGCCGCGCCGGACGGCCGCTTCGAGCCGTTGCGCGCGCGGATCGAGCTGCGGGCGTTCGCAGATCGGGCGCCCTTCACGGCGCTCGCGTCGGCAGAGCCGCTCTCGCTGCGCGCGCACTCGCTGGGAGGTCTCGCGCTCGCCGATGCCGCGGTCGGCCAGGAAGACGTGCTGGCCGCGTGGGCCGGCATCGACAACGGCCAGCCGCAAGTGTTCGTGACGTTGGTCGACAAACTCGGCAAGAAAAAGTCGCAGCGCATGCTCACGCACAAGCGCGGCGACCTCGGGGAGATCGCCGCGTTGCGCGCTGGGGAGGATCTATTCGTAGCGTGGGTGGATGAGCGCAGCGGGGATCCCGAGGTGTACGCGAGCAAGCTCGATCGCACGCTGCGCTCGTCGTCCCCGGAGCAGCGCATCACCAACGCGCCCGGCGCAGCCACGGATCTTTCGCTGATTCAGACAGCGAAGGGTGTGCTCGCGGTGTGGGCGGATTCGCGCGAAGCGGATCAGCCGGGCTGGGCGGACATCTACACCGCGCAGCTGGGCGCGGACGCTGCTCGAGCAGGTGCGGAAACGTGCTTGGAGCGGACGCGCCCGCACTCCTTCGGCGCTGCGCCGCGAGCCTTCGCGGACGGCGCGCTGGTCGCCTGGTTCGAAGCGGCGTCCGAGACTGAGGGAGCCCGTCTCGAGCTCGCCTTGCTCGACGCGAGCGGACACGTGCGCGAGCCGATTTCACACGTACCGCTCGAGGGTGCTCCGCTGGCGCTCGGGCTCGACTGTGGGCAGAGCGTGTGTCACGTGGCGGCCGTGCTCGACGTCTCCTCGCGCGCCGAGCTGTGGGCGGTGTCTTTCGCTCAGGGTAAGGCGTCTGCGCCGGCGCGTCTGCTCACGCTCGGCGGCGCGCCCACCGGCGTGGCACCGGTCGTACGCGACCAACGCGTTTATGTCGCTGAGACGCGTGAAGGCCACGGCTATCTGCGTCGGTTGCTCGTCGATTGGTGACGGCGGAAGCACAGGGGCACGCCGAGTATCTCGCCCGGCGTCATTTTTCGTCGCTCGACGGGCTGCGCGCGCTCAGCATCGTGCCGATCATTTGGCACCACAGTACGCCCTACCCGCTCGCGGGGCTGTTGGGTCAGGGCTCCGCCGGAGTTTCGCTATTTTTCTGTATCAGCGGCTTTCTGATCACCACGCTCTTGCTGCGCGAACGACGAAACACCGGCCGCATCTCGCTCGCGGCATTCTATGCCCGACGCGCGCTCAGGATCTTCCCCCTCTACTACCTGGTGCTGCTCGGATACGCGGCCTTCGCGTGGCGCATGCCGAACGGGACGCCGGCGCGTGAGCACTTCTTCCGCTCCCTGCCGTTCTTTCTGTCTTACACCGCCAACTGGTTTGTTGATTTCTCCGTGTCACACCCGGTGCTGTTTTCGTTCGCTTGGTCCTTGTGCGTCGAGGAGCAATTCTATTGCTGCTGGGCGCCGCTGCTGGCCGGCGTCAAAAACCGGCTGCTCTTGTGCTCTGCGGTCGGCGCGCTGTTCGTACTCGGTTCGTCACCAGGCCTAGTCTTGCTGCAGTCGTTCACGGCGTCTGAAGCTGCGCTGCGCATTGCCAGCAGCTTCTCGCGACCGATCGGCTGGGGTGCGCTGCTGGCGATCGCGCTCGATGATCGACGAGGCTTTCGGATCTTGAGCTGCGCGTTCGCTCGAAAGTGGAGCGCGCCGCTCAGCTTGGCGGCAATTATCGCGGTCTTGGCGTTTGCGCGCGCGCCGGGTACGGCCCTCGATCTGTCCCTGACCGCGCTGGTCGGGAGCTGCGTGGTAGGAGCGAGCAACGGCCTTGCGCCGCTCTTCGAGCTGCGCATAGTGAGCCACGTCGGGCGCATCAGCTATGGTCTTTACTTGTTGCACATGACCGCGATTGGTCTCGTGCGACGGCTGTTTCCAGACCTCGCGTCGCTCGCGCCGTTCGTGTTCGGGCTGTCGTTGCCGATCTCGTTCTTGCTCGCGAACGCGACGTTC
>DASYCR010000488.1:0-1542 GCA_036500095.1 Polyangiaceae bacterium | reverse complement strand
ACCGAACAAGACCCAAGACAGTGGCGCGCGACGCGTGCCCCAGATCGGCTCGCTGCCGAGCACAGGCAACACCGAGCGTGCTTCTTCAGGGAACGTACTTGGACCAACACCGGGCGGCACGAGCGGCGCGTGGCTGATCGCTCCGCGCCGCGACGCCAGCTTCTTTGCCGGCGCAGCGGCGTGCGGAGCGGGCGCGGGATCGTCGTCGCTCGGTGCGGGGCTTGCCGAGCGCGGCGCGACAGCGATGGGCGGAAGGCGGCGCGGACGCACGTGGCGGGCAGCTCCGATCGAGCGCGCGTGGCGAATGGTAAACACCGTCGAGCCGATCACACCGCCGAGCATCAGCAAGAAACCGCCCACCACGCACACCCACGTGATCACGGTCGCGCGCGAAGAGGCCCGCGCCGAATCCGTCGGAGTCGGCACGAACCCCGGCGGAGACTCGGGCAAAGGCGACGAGAGCCACGGCTGCTCGAGCCCAAGCGCGGCCGCGTTGCTCGTCGCGACCGGTGTCTCCGCGCTCGGCGAAGGCGCGGCCGCGTTGCTCGTCGCGACCGGCGTCTCCGCGCTCGGCGAAGGCGCGGCCGGCCACGACACTTGCTCGACTGCGCTCAGCACGACTGGCGCCCCCAGCTCGACGGCATCGCGCTGCAGCGACGGCGCGATCTGCGAGCTCTCCGCGATGCGTGCGAGCTCGGTCGCGAAGACGCGCACGTCCGCGAGACGCGCGCGCGGCTCCGCGTTCATGGCCCGGGCGAGCAACGCTGCGATTGGCGCCGATATCTGGCTCGATCCAGTGGCGCTCTCTGCTCCAGCCATTTCAGGCGGCAAAAGCAGCACGCTTAGGAGCTCCGCGAGCGCGTAGACATCGCTCGCAGGCGTGGGTGGCAATAAGGCGCTCCGCAGCTCCGGCGCGCGGTATTCCGGCGCCAACAGCTGGCTCGCTTCGCCGCGCGCGCCAAAGCGCGTGGCCAGCGCCGCGACACCAAAGCCAAACAGAGCATCCCCCCGCTCGCCCTCGGCAACGAGCTCGGGCCGAACCAAGCCATGCGCGATACCTTGGTCGTGTAGCGGTCCGAGCGCGGCGGCAATCCGTCCGGCGAGCGCCGCCACACGCGCGAGCGGCCAAGCTGCGCGCCGCCCTTCGCTGACGCTGCCCGAAGCAGGAGCCACGAAGGCCACGAAGGCCACGCCGCCGTCCACCCCCGAACCAACCGCGCGCGCCAAACCCGGGACACCCAGCGCGAAACGCGATTGCTGTTCGAGCGCAAGCGCGAGCTGAGCCGCGCTGACCGGCAGCGAAAGCGAGACCAGCCAGAGCTGACGATTCCCGTTCAGCTCCTCAGCCAGGGCGATCGAGCTGGCGGCAGCAGCGAAATTCCGAAGAACTCGGAACCGTCCGTCCAACTCAACACCGGGCCGCAACATGTTTGTCAGTTTGACACGCCCGGAACCGGTTCAGACAGCTTGGCGAATTCCCGCCGCCGCTCCGGCATTTAAGCCCGCTTTTAACAGGGATTTGCAGCGTGGCACGCCATGTGC
>DASYCR010000487.1:0-4200 GCA_036500095.1 Polyangiaceae bacterium | reverse complement strand
CCGAGCTTGCTCTGATACCGAAACAGCGGGTGCCCCGAGACATAACAGCCGAGCGACTCTTTCTCGCGCCGCAGAAGCTCCATCTTGTCCCATTCCCCCACGCCGGGATAGTCGTCGAGGCCGCTCGGTTTGGCCGATGCGCCGTTGTGACTGCTGCTCTGCTCGAACATCCCAAATAGCGTGGTTTGACCCCGCTCGCGATCGCGGCTCGCGCTGCGTGAACGTTCGAGCGCGCGGTCGACCGCGGCGTAGGCGCGCGCGCGGCTCACGCCCATCGGCTCGAGCACGGCGTCGAATGCGCCGCACTGCACGAGCGCCTCCAGCACCCCTTTGTTGAGGCGTTTCGCGTCCACGCGCGTCGCGAAATCAAAAAGGTCGCGGAACTGACCCGCCGTACGACGTGTCTCGAACATGGTCTCGAGCGCGGCCTCGCCCACGCCGCGCACCGCGCCGAGCCCGAAGCGAATCTGCGGCCCAAAGCGATCGCGAAAACGACCGCTGCGCGGCGTCGCGCCATCACCCTTGGGATGCGCGTACACCACGCTGAAGTCCGTCTCGCTGGCGTTGATGTCGGGCGGTAACACGGCGACGCCCCAGGCGCGCGCTTCGGCGATCGTGCGCACGACCTTCTCGATCTTGTCCTTGTCCGCGGTGAGCGCGGCCGCAAAAAACTCGGTGGGATAGTGCGCTTTCAAATACGCGGTCTGGTAGGTGACGAGCGCGTACGCCGCCGAATGACTCTTGTTGAAGCCGTACGACGCGAAGCCTTCGATCTCGCGGAAAATCGCGGTGGACTGCTCGACGCTCACGCCTTTTTTCTCGGCGCCGTCGATGAAGCTCTGCAGCTGCTTCTGCATCTCCTCGGCTTTTTTCTTGCCCATCGCGCGACGCAATAGATCAGCTCCTCCCAGCGTGAAGCCGGCGAGGTTTTGGGCGATCTGCATCACCTGTTCCTGGTACACGGGCACGCCGTAGGTCGGCGCGAGCACCTCGTCGACCAGCGGATGCAGTTTGCGGATCGGCTTGCGGCCATGCTTGCTGCCGATGAAATCGTCGATCATGCCGGTGCCGAGCGGACCGGGACGATAGAGCGCGACCGCCGCCACGATGTCTTCGAAGCAGTCCGGTTTGAGCTGTCGGAGCAGCTGCTGCATGCCGCTCGATTCGAGTTGAAATACACCCGTCGTTTCGCCGCTCGCGATCAACGAGTACGACTCGCGATCGTCGAGCGGAATTTTGGCTAGCGACAGCGGCTCGCGTGCACGATCGGGGCGCGCGTTGACGAGGCGCTCGGCGATGTCGATCACGGTCAGCGTCTTCAGACCGAGAAAGTCGAACTTCACGAGCCCGGCGGCTTCAACGTCGTCCTTGTCGTATTGCGTGACGATCGTTTCGTCGCTCTTGAAGCAAGGCACGTGGTCGGCGAGCGGGCCGTCGCTGATCACGACACCGGCCGCGTGCATGCCGGCGTGGCGCGTCAAACCCTCGAGCTTGCGCGCCTGGCGCAGGAGCTCGGCCACGCGCTCGTCGCGCGTCGCGAGATCCTTGAGTTTGGGCTCCACCTCGAGCGCTTCGTCGATCGTGTAGGTCTTGCCCTGGCCCTTGTCCGGGATCAGGCTGGCGATGCGCTGCGCTTCCGGCGCGGCCATGCCCATCGCGCGCGCAACGTCCTTGATCACGCTGCGCGCCTTCAAATTCTGGAATGTTGCTATCTGGCCGACGCTTTGCTCGCCGTAGCGCGAGGCGACGTAGCGGATCACTTCGTCGCGGCGTGACATGCAGAAGTCGATATCGAAGTCGGGCATGCTCACGCGCTCGGGATTCAGGAAACGCTCGAACAGCAGATTGTACGGGAGCGGATCGATCTCGGTGATACCGAGCGCGTAGGCCACGAGCGAGCCGGCGCCGGAGCCGCGGCCCGGGCCGACCGGGATGCCACGCGCCTTGGCCTCACGAATGAAGTCCCAGACGATCAAGAAGTATCCGGGATACTTCATGTCGATGATCACCTGGAGCTCACGCGCGAGCCGAGCCGCGTAGACGGTCTCGTCCACTCGCTTGCCGAGCTCGGCGAATTGGCGCAGCCGTTCAGCCAGGCCGTCGCGCGCGACGTGTCGGAAATAGCCGTCTGTGTCGTAACCCTCGGGCACCGCAAAGCGCGGCAACATGGGCTGACCGAGGTCGAGCTTCAGCCCGGAGCACATCTCGAGCACGAGCATCGAATTGTCGATGGCCTTGGGCAGCGCCGAAAAAGTGGCCGCCATCTCGGCGGGGCTCTTCAAGTACATCTCGAAGCTGCCGTGATGCAGCGGCTCCGCTTCAGCGAACGTGCGACCTTGCCGCACGCACTCGAGATACACCTGCGCTTGGCCGTCGTCCTTGGCCATGAAATGAACGTCGTTGGTGGCGACGATCGGTAGGTTCATGCGCTCGGCTGCGCGCACGAGCACGTCGTTGACTACTGCTTGCTCGGGGAATCCGTGATCCTGGAGCTCGACGAACAGGTGGCCAGGTTCGAACAGATCGCGCAGCTCCGCGAGGACACCGTCGCCCTGGTCCGGGCCGTATTCCAAAATGCGCTGGGCCGCGACGCCCCCCAAGCAACCGCTGAGCGCAACCAGACCCCGCGTGCGACCCACGAGCGCGTCGAAACTTATCGCCGCGCCGTGTGCACTCGCCGACGCAAGGTGCCCATCCGAAACCAAACGGATCAGGTTTTTGTAGCCTTCTTTGGTCGCGGCGAGCAGCACTAAGTGATCGACTCGCCCCGACACATCCTTGCGAAGCACATTGAGCTCGCAACCGAGCAGCGGCGTGATGCCCTCGGCGCGGCACGCGTTGTAGTGCCTGACCGCGCCGTACATGTTGGTGTGATCAGTCAGCGCGACGCCGCGCATGCCGAGCCCCTTCACTCGCTTGGCCAACTCACCAAGCTTCACCGCGCTGGTCAGGAAGGAGTACTGCGAGTGGACGTGCAGATGGACGAACTCTCGCGACACTCTGATCGCTTACCACCGCTCCGCGCGCGCCGCGGTGCTCGAAACGAACGAACCGGCCAGACGACCTAAAAGGCCGCTCTATTGGGGCGAATCGCGTAGGCGTTGAACAGACCCATGCGGCATCTCGTCTACCGCGATAGCTCGGGCCGGCTCGCCGGCGCTTGCACCAGCGTGGGACTTTGGATTAGCGGTTTGCGAAACGGTCATAGGGTCCGCCTCGCGCGGCACGTCAATAAACCCGAATTAAGGCCGAGGAGGATCTCATCATCATGGCTCGAACGTCACTATTCCTGGTTGGGTTGCTCAGCGCGGCGCTCGCCGCTCCGGCCCTCGCGGGCTGCACCGCGTCGGCTTCAATGAACGCCGGCGCAGCCACGCCACCGGCGACACCCCCGCCGCCGCCGCCTCCGGTGCCGGCTCCCGCTCCGACGCCGACACCGGCCCCACCCCCGCCGGTTGCCGCGCCAACTGCCGCAGTCGTCAAGGGCGACACGATCCAAATCCCGGGCAAGATCGAATTCGACACCGGCAAGGCAACGTTCAAGGCCGGCAGCACGGACACGGACAACGTGATCACGCAGCTGAAGGCGTACCTCGACGCGAATCCCAAGGTGACGAAGCTCCGCATCGAAGGTCACACGGACAACGTCGGTACACCGGATGCCAACCTCACGCTGTCCGGTCAGCGCGCTCTCACGGTCAAGAACGCGTTGATCGCGAAGGGCGAGAAGAAAGAGCGGCTGCTCGCGGTCGGCTTCGGTCAGAACAAGCCGATCAAGGACAACGCCACGGACGAAGGTCGCAGCGAAAATCGCCGCACCGAATTCCACATCGCCGAGATCAACGGCAAGAAGTACCTCGGGTTGGATCCCGCGGGCGGTGGCAAAGTCTTCGAATGAGGCTTTGACGTGCAGGGCGCCCGCGTCGGGCGCTCGCGTCGAGAGGCCGGCTAAGTGCCGGCCTCTCGCGTTTTGTGCGCAGGGGCCGTGCTATGGGAGGAGACATGCACGGCGCCCGGTCTCGATTGCAAAGCGTGAGCGCTTGCCTTTTTTTGGCGGCGCTCGGCGTTGCTTGCAACCAAACGCCGCCTGACCTGCGCCCCTGGCAACCCTCCGATCACGATCACACGACCAACCCGAACGCGGACCAAGTTCAAGTCACCGAGGGAGGCGCGGACCCTGACGCCCCGCCGGGGCTCGAT
>DASYCR010000486.1:0-7443 GCA_036500095.1 Polyangiaceae bacterium | reverse complement strand
CCGCTGGCTCAAGAACGCGATTGTGCAACTCGGATACAACGAGCAAGGCCAGGGCATTCTGTTCGTGGGCGAGTGGCAGGAAGACGGACCGGACAACACGCTGCGCTTCAACGAGCGCGGCTTGTTGATTGATGATTCCTTGTTGGGGAAATTGATCTGGGCGCCGATACTGCCCGTGCGCGGCGTGTCTAATGTGGCAAATACGAATGCCTGAGAAGGCATTCGTGGTTTGGGTTTTGTTTTTGTAGTTCCGTGTTGGAACGCTTTGCGATCCAGCTGACCTGACGGACAGCGGGCGCCCGGGTTCGCCGGGGTTTCTGGGGCCCCGGCTACTTTGGCTGATCGTGATCTGATCGTGCCAAGACTGCGGGGTGGATCCAGCGCGCCCTCGTTGCACGAGGACGCGCGGGGTCCATCCGGTGAGGCCTCCCTGAGCCGCTCTTGTGGGTTGTTACGGCGCTCGCCCGGGAGAAGGCGAGCGCGAGAGGAGGAGAAGAGCTGGAGGGAGAAACTTATTTCGCGGCTTTCAGGTTTTTCGCGACGAAATCCCAGTTCAACAATTTGTCTGCGAAGGCTTCCAAGAACCCTTTGCGATTGTTGCGATGGTCTAGGTAGTACGCGTGCTCCCAGACATCGACCGTTAGCAGTGGCGTGTCCGCGGTCGTGAGCGGCGTCTCGGCGTTGGGGGTGCTGAGGAACTTGCCCTTGCCTTCGGCGAGCACGAGCCACGCGTAGCCTGAACCGAAACGTCCGGTGCCCGTGGCTACGAGATCGGTGCGGAACTTGTCCCAGCCGCCCATGCCTTTGATCAAGTCGGCGACATCGCCCGCGGGCGGCGCGCCGCCGCCGTTGGGCTTCATGCTCTCCCAGAAGAAGGTGTGATTCCAAACCTGAGCCGAGTTGTTGAAGATCGGTCCGGAGCTGCTCTTGATGATCTCGACCAGGCTCTTGCTCGCCTCGGGCTTGCCCTCGATCAGGCCGTTCAACGCCGTGGCGTATCCCTTGTGGTGCTTCTCGTAGTGGTAGTCGAACGTCTCTTGCTTCATCACCGGCTCGAGCGCGTTCTTCGCGTACGGCAGTGGGGGAACCTCGATGGCCATGGGCTTGACTCCTTGTCTGGTTGACGCTCGGAAATCTCGGGTCGGCGGCGCCTGCTGTCAACGACGGAGCGCAGCCGCGGGTCTTTTCTTTGCGCGCCAGCCGAGATACGGCCAGCCGGCATGTCCGAGCGGCTGCCCCAAGAGCAATTTCGCTACAGCGCCGACCGCGCAAGCTTAGGTGCCGAACTCGCCGCCCGCTTTCAGGAGCTCGATTTCGATCAGGGCGCGCAAGAGTTCGTCGCGCATTCTCGCGAAATGCGACACGGCCGCGTACTGACCTGGACCCAGCGATTGACGCGCCTGTTCGTGTCGGACTTCGACGCCAACGGCTGGCTCGGCATGTATCCGATGCACCTCGCCAGCAGCGAGCAGTGGCGCACGCTCCTGGGCGACGAACCGATCGCGAGCTTGCTCGACGTCGGCGCCGGGTCGGGCGCGGTCACGCGCGCGTTGCTCCCGCTCTGTCGCGACGTGCTGACGACCGAGACGTCGCGGCCGATGGCGCGGCGACTCGCGCGGAGCGGAATCTGTTGCCGACGCGTCGACCTCGCGCTCGAACCCCTCGGCGAGGAACGACGGTTCGACTTGGTCGCGTGTCTCAACGTGCTCGATCGCGCGTCCTATCCCAAACAACTCCTACGACGAGCGTGCGAGCTCCTACTGCCTCAGGGTCGTCTCGTGGTCGCGCTTGCCCTGCCCTATCGTCCTTTTTTCTACGACGGTGCGGCCACACCCGAGCCGCTCGAACGACTGAGCTGCAGCTCGCTCAGCTGGGAGTCCGCGGTGCGCGAACTCGCAACTCGCGAGCTCGCGCCTCTCGGTCTCGAAATCGTCACGCTGAGCCGCCTGCCGTACCTGTCGTTCGGCGACGCGGAGCGCGAGCTCTACGCGCTCGACGACGCGATCCTGGTCGCGAGACACGCCGCGCCCGGCTAGCCAGCGCGTTTGTGCCATAAATTCAGCCGCGCGCGGCTCGCCGCGCGCGACGGCTTGCCGCTACGCGCGGCTGGCGTTAAGTGATTCGTCCTCGGCCAGCGTGGCCATTAACTCTCGAGGTAGAATCGTGTCCAAGACCGTCCTGCTCGCCACCGAAAAGCCCTTTTCCGCAGCTGCCCGCGACGAGGTCGTCGCGATCATCAAGCAAGCTGGCTACACCGCCAAGGTGCTCGAATCCTACAAGGGCAAGGGCCCATTGATCGAGGCCATCGCGAGCGCCGACGCCGCGATCGTCCGCAGCGACATCGTGGACCCCGAGGTGCTCGACGCCGCCAAGCAGCTCAAGCTCGTGGTGCGCGCCGGCGCGGGTTACGACAGCATCGACACGGCGGCCGCCAAGGCCAAGGGTATCGCGGTCATGAACACCCCGGGCCAAAATGCCAACGCCGTGGCCGAACTGGTGCTCGGCATGCTCGTATACCTCGCGCGCGGGAAGTTCAACGGCAAGACGGGCAGCGAGCTACGCGGCAAGACGCTCGGCCTGCACGCGTTCGGCGCAGTCGGTCGCGCCGTGGCGACGATCGCTCAGGGCTTCGGCATGACTGTGTTCGCGCACGATCCATTCGTGAAGGCGGACGCGATCAAGGCCGGCGGCGCTGAAGCCGTGAGTTCCGTCGAAGATCTGTACAAGAAGTGCCAGTACGTTTCCTTGCACATTCCCGCCACCGCCGAGACCAAAGGCTCGATCGGCAAGAAGCTACTGTGCTCGATGCCGAAGGGCGGCACGCTGATCAACACCGCGCGCAAAGAAGTGATCAACGAGCCCGAGTTGCTCGAGGCACTCGCTGAGCGCGCCGATCTCCGCTACGTGTCGGACATCGCTCCGAGCGACGCGACGCTCGCGGCACTCAAGGAAAAGTACGACGCCCGCGTCTACGTGACGCCTGCAAAAATGGGCGCCCAAACCGAGGAAGCCAACGTCAACGCGGGGCTCGCCGCCGCGCGCCAAATCGTCGGTTTCTTCGAGCGCGGCGACAAGAACTTCATCGTCAACGCCTGAGCCAACTCTTTCGCGTCTGCTCGAGTCACCCTCTGGACAGCTCGCGCAGACGCGACTAAAGAGTGGCGCGACCCCAGCCGAAGTGGCGGAATTGGCAGACGCGGCGGACTCAAAATCCGTTGCCAGCAATGGCGTGTCGGTTCAAGTCCGACCTTCGGCACCGCAGAACATCGCGAATCGGGGACGGCAGCGCTCGGCGGAATCGGAGGCCACCGTGGCATACAAAGCCAACATCGGAATCAATGAGCTCGCCAAGCTGCGAGATACCTGGGTTGCTGCGCGCGCGCCTTATCAGCGAGCCGCCAGCGCGGTCACGACTGCGCAGCAAGCTGTCGCGACGATCGAAAATGAGCCTTCCGAGGATCCGGTCGCCTTCGTTCACAAGGTGATTGCCGCGCGCGAGGTGCTGAAGCGAGCGGAAGAAGAACTGGAACGAGTCGCGATTGGCCTGAGCGACCAGTTCGATCAGGCCATTGAACCCGACGACAGTTAGCTCTTACCGCTCAAAAAGGGCCCGATTTGTTCGGCTCTTCTGGCGCGCTGCCCCTAGCTTTGAGCGCGGGTCGTGATAAGGAACGCCCATGAAACTCTGCATTCTTGGCGCGACTGGTTTGGTCGGCCGCGAAAGCATCGACCTGGCCAAGCGCGCCTGGCCGGGCGCAGAGCTATTCCTATACGCGAGCCGCGACCAAACGCTCGAGCACGCGGGCGAAAGGCTCAGTGTTCGCGCCGCGCAGCAGCTCGAGTCCAGCGACGCGCCACGCGGTGACTTGGCGCTCGTCGCGTTGGATGACGACCACAGCAGGCGCTACGTGCCACGCCTCCTCGAACTCGGCTATCGGGTCGTCGACAAGAGCAGCACGTATCGTCTTGATCCCGCCGTGCCGCTCGTGGTTGCCGGCGTGAACTGCGCGCAGGTCACGCCAAGCGTGAAGCTCGTCGCCAACCCAAACTGCACGACGATGCCCTTCGCCCTGGCCGTCGCGCCCCTGAAGCGCCGCCTCGGCCTCGCATCCGCGACGGTCAGCACTTACCAAGCAGTGAGCGGCGCGGGCATCGCGGCGCTCGACGAGTTTCTCGCCGAGTCCCGCCAGGGCTACAGCGAAGCGCACCGTCTCGGCGTTGCGTTCGAGCCAAAGCACTACGCGGGCAACACCGTGCCGCACAACGGCAAGACAGATGCCTCGGGGTTTTCCAGTGAAGAGGGCAAGCTCGTCCAAGAGAGTCGCAAAATCCTGTCGCTGCCGAACTTCGCAATCTCGGCGCAGTGCTGCCGCGTGGCAGTCGCGGTCGGCCACTATTTGAACGCTTGGCTCACGTTCGAGCAGGCCCTCGAGCTCCAGGCGATCGAGGCGCTTTTGAGCGACGCGCCGAGTGCGCCCTTCGTCCGTTTCTTCGCCGGCGCGAGCGGCGACGGCATCAGCGCGCTCAGCTGTGTTCACGATCGAGATCGCGCGCTCGTCGGTCGCCTGCGGCTCGACGCGCGGGATCCCTCCGGCAAGAGCGTGTGTTTGACGATGGCCGCAGACAATCTGCGACTCGGTGCCGCTACCAACGCCATCCGCATCGCCAGCCGCTGGTTCAAGTGTGAAGACCCGGACCTGAACGCGCCTGGCCTCGCGCCGGCCTGAGCGCACAGAGCGCGTTACGGCGCGCTCGCCGGAGGAGCTGCGGCTGGCGCTGCTACCGCGCGTGCCGCGCTGACGCCCGTGTTGTCCGGCAGCTCGAACATGCCGACGGCGCGGTGAACGAGGCGTCCGTCCCCGCTCGATGACACGCCTGTCAGAATGCCGCAGAAACGCGCAGTATCGCCGTCCACCAGCGAGCCAGTGCTCTTGACGGCGAGCGCCTCGACGGTGAACGCCTTGGTTCGACCCCGTAGCTCGTCGTTCTTGTTCTTGTCCGGTTCGACGACCATGGCAAAGAAGACCTTGCCACCGGGGACTACCCACTCGGCATCGTCTACGCTGCCGCCCAACCCGACGAGGCCACCCGCGTCACCACCGTCGACATGGTCGACGAGCCGTACGCGATCCGCGTAGTTGCTGCCGCCGTTCGTGCCCTCGACGAGCGGCGCCGCTTTGTCCGTCGTCAGACGGCGCGCGAGATTTTTTTCGGCGCGAATTTCGTCGATCGTCCCCTCAATGCACAATAGCTTGCCGCGCTCTTCGTCCGGATCCTTCCTGAACAGCGCCGGCGACGTCGCGGGCAGCGCGCGCAAAGCGCTCCAAGTCAGATTCTTGCTTGCCCAGAGCGCGAGGCTCGCCGAGCCGCGATCCAGCGGGCCCGCGGTATCGGAGATCAGCGGTTTGATGGCCACGATCTCGTCGCTCAAGGTGGCAGGCTCCGCGCCCGGCGCGGCGGAGTTTGCCGTGAGCGCGGAACTGCCTGGTTCCGGGATACCAAGGGCCGCCAGCTCCTCGGCAGGCAACGCAGAGCTACTAGGTGCCGCCGTGCCCGAATAGTGAACACCGGCCACGATGCCGCCGAGCACGACCAGGCCCCCGACCATCAGCAAACCAACACTACGCAAGCGCACGATTGATCCTCACGGTGGGGCTACCTTCGATGAGTATCGCGCTCGATCCGTTCAACGCTGCCTGACCGCTTGGCCCAGTCATCGAGCGCCCTCTTATCACGAGAGCGTCGACTTTCGCTGGGCCGGTCACGTAATTTCGCACTTTTTCGCTGCTAAATGCGCGGATTTGGCCGCGAGGTCCCTGTTCGGCGACGACAAACGCTACAGTCTTGGCAGGCCAACGTGAGCTCCCAATCCGGACGCCACAAACCAACCTCGCTCGGCTCGCTGCTGGCGAGCTCTCGCGAGCGTACCGCTCGGCTCGCCGGAACCGCGGTCGATCGGCCCACGTGGCTCACGATCGTCGGCGATCGGATCGCGTCTCGAACCGAACCTGGACCCAAGCGTCGCCGCGAGCTCACGGTCTTCGTGGCCTCCGCGGCTTGGGCCCAGGAGCTCTCTTTGTTGGTCGGAGAGATCGTGCCGCGCCTGAAAGCGGCGGGCGTCGACGTCGACTCGGTTCGCTTTCGCGTGCGCACGATCGCGCCCGCGCCAGCCGACGCAAGTACGCCGAGACCTGAGCCGCGGCGCGCGCCGCTCCCGAGGGAGCTTGCCGGAAAGCTGGAGGAGGTAGCGGACCCCGCGCTGCGTGACGCGATCGCGGACGCTGCGGGCCTGTGGCTCGCGCGCAGCGAGGCTATTTCAGAGCCGCCTGCCGCTCGAGGCCCTCGAGCCGCTGAATCGCAAACTTCTCGCTCGGTCCAAGCGTCGGGGCCTTCGCGCGCAACTCCTCGAGATAGACGCGAAAAGCGCTGAGATTGATGGCGTCGACCTTGCGCACGACCGTGTAAAGCTGATCGATGATCTCGACGGGTAGCGGGCGCCCCAGGGCAGCGTACAGCGCCACCACGTAGTCGACCCATTTGCCACGAGCCGTTGCCTCGGCGAGCTTCGCCGCATACACGGTAGCTCGCTCGATAGCCGGGGCGCTCACCTCGCGCCCGGCCGTCGCGCCCGCCAAAATCTGACCGAGAATATTGGACAGGACACGCTCCGCCTCGTCACCACGCCCGAGCGCGAGACTCTTGTCGGCAACGCGACCAAGAAGGACGATCGCGTCCTCACGCTTGGTAAACTCTGCCTCCGGTTGCGCGCCGGGTTCGGTGTCGACCTTCAGCGCAGAACCCAAGCGCTGTCCGAGCGGACTCGAACCGTGCAACGTTTCAGCGCTGAACGCCGCGCGCTCGGGGCCGAGTGAGCGCGCCTGCGCGCGAAACACGAACTGGAGCTTGCCGAATTGGATGCGATCCGAGTCCACCAACGCTTCCGGCTCTTTGAGTCGGTGGCCGTTCAAGTACACGCCGTTCGCGCTGCCGAAATCATGGAGCACTGCGCCGTCCGCGCCGACCACGATCTGCGCGTGCCGGCGAGAAACGAGCGCGTCGTCCAGCACGAGCTGGCAATTCGCGCCGCGACCAATCACGGTCTCGCCAACGCGTAGCTCGAACGTTCGTCCGTCCGCCTCCAACCACTGACGCCGCGACGCGCGGGGCGCGCCAGGCCCGAGCGGGGGTCGGCCTGAGCCAAGTGGCTCATTGTCGGAGGACACTCCAAGTATCATAGCCCCGCGCTGGTCGCCTCCGCCAGCGCCTGGGCTACTTGGCCGCCGCTAGGCGCTCGAGACCCTCAATCCGGTTCAGCAAAAAACGATCGGCCGGACCGAGCTGGCTCGCGTGCTCTCGGAGCACTTCGAGGTAGTCGCGCAGCAGATTCAAGTTGATGGCCTTGACCTTGCGCAGCACCGTGTAGAGCTCGTCCACGACCGGGCC
>DASYCR010000485.1:0-6026 GCA_036500095.1 Polyangiaceae bacterium | reverse complement strand
GTCGTCCGAACGACCCGCGCGGTCGAGACTTTGCACGCGCAGCCAGGCCACCTCGCCGCGCATGGCGCCGTCGGGAAAACGCGAGCGATATTGCTCGCTGAGCTCGAGAGCGCGAGCTGGATTGTGCAGCTCCCCAGCGCTGAGGCGCAGCGCCTCGTACAGCGCGACTTCAGCCTGGACTCCGCTGCCGCTCGCGAGCGAGAGAAAGCAATCCACCGCGCGCTCGGGTTTCGATTCGGTCAGCGCGCGGCAGGACGTATCCGAACTCGCTGCCTCATCGGCAGCAGCGCCGTGTCTCGCTGCGCTGTTCGAGAAGATGGGTCGATGCCCGGGCTCTGTGGCGGGGATCGGCGCAGCCGGTACGGGCGTGGCGCTCGTCGCGGCGGGAGCGCTCGGTGCGGAAGGCTCGGCAAGCAAACTGATGGGCGTGGCCGTCGTGCGCGGGCGTAGTGCGGCGAAGGCAAACACCGCGGCGGCGGCAAACCCAAGCGACAGTGGCAGGACCCATTGGCGCCGACGGCGCGCTCCCTGCAGTCGGTCCTCGAGCCTCCTCCAGGACGGGCCAGCCAACAAAGCCCCCTGAAACGCCGGCTCGGCGCTCTTGAGCAGTTGGCCGACCACGCCGTCTTGCTCGATCAGGCGGGGTGGGTCTTTTGCAAATACGGAATCGTCCATGGGTGTCATGCCGCGGTCTTTCCCAATTTGCGACTTAGAGTCGCGAGGCCCCCGTTACCTTCGCACGCCACCTTCAAAGGACGTCTTTTTTTCTGAATCTGGCTGTTTTTGGCCGACTTGGCGGCCGGCCTTGGGTAGGCTCCGCCGGGGTTTACATGTGGAGTCCCCCTCTGCCGAGCCGTGCGAGCCGGACGCCAGTCGGCTCCGTGCTTCTCGCCGTCGCGCTGACCAGCGTCGCGTGCGGATCTCCGCGCACTTCCGTGAGCCTGGAAGTCTACAGCTGGTGGACTGAGCTGTCCGAGCGGCGAGCGTTCGACAATGTCGTCAACCTGTTCGACGCGTCCCACGACGGGGTCACGGTGGCCAACGTCGTTACGGACAAGAACGCGCAAGCCGCGCGCGTGACGCTGACCGAGCGACTGCTGGCGGGCGCGTCGCCAGCTACTTTTCAAGCCAACATCGGCGCAGATCTCCTGCACTGGACGGTCGTGGACGAGACGAATGAAGGCGGGCCGAGCACGAGCCGTATCGCGCCGTTGACCGATCTCTTCGCGCGCAGCGGGCTTGGCGTACAGCTTCGCGCCGGCCTGTTGTCGGAGCTCACGGTCGGTTCGGCACAAGTACCCTACGGAGTCCCGATCAACATTCATCGACTGAATGTCGCGTACTACAACGTGGCCAGTCGTGCCGCGTTCGAGCAGTCACATCCCGGGCAAGAGATGCTGTCGCTCGACGTACTGTGTCCGAGCGACGTCGAGGCTCTGGTCTTGGAGCCGACCAACAAGCCTCCCGTGCGCATCGCGTTCGCCACCGGCGACGCTTGGCCGATGACACTGCTGGCATTCGAGAACATAACGCCGGCGCTCTGGGGTCGACAATTTTACCACGACCTGTTCCGTGGCCAGGCCGCGCCCGGCTGGGGCAGCAAGGTGCACCAGGTGCTCGCGTGCGTGCAGTACTTGTCGCGCGTATTTCTGACCGATCGCGAAAATCCCTCCTGGGCCGACTCGGCACAACGCGTCGCCGCGGGTGATGCAGACCTCACCGTCATGGGCGACTGGGTGAACGGCGAGCTCAAAGACGCCCTGCAGGCAGGCACGCTGGCGGCGCTGCCGTTCCCGGGTTCAGCAGATGTCTTCATCTTCACCTCCGATACGTTCCCGTTGCCGATCGGCACGCGCCATCCGACCGAGACGGAAGAGTTGCTCGACACGATCGCGTCCGCGGAGGCACAGCGGCGGTTCTGCATCGAGAAAGGCTCGATTCCCGCGCGGCGAGACGTCGATGTGTCGGCGGACGTCCCGAACGCTGCGCAGACCGAGAGCGCCTTCGATACGGGGCCGGTGGAAGTGGCGACGTCCGGCCTCTTTCCACCCTATTTCGACACGGTCAAGCTCAACAATCTGCTGCTCGCCATCAGCAGCCAACCGACCGAAGAAAAGCCGATCGACGACGCGCTCGCGTGGTTCGAGGGCGTCGAGCCATTGTTCGCGCTGTGGCAACAGCGCCTCGCACAGGGCGCGGCAGCACCGCTATGATTCGCGTCGCTCTAGCTGCGAGCATTGCGTTCGGTAGCGCGCTCTTCAGCCACGCCGCGCTCGCCGATGAGAGCGACGCGCCGCCGCCGGCGAGCATGGACGTCGTGCAGGGCTGCGTCAGTGCGCACGAGAAGGCGCGCTTGTCGAGCTTGCAGGAAGATTGGGCCGCCATGCGTGAAGCGGTCAGCGCGTGTACGAGCGAGACTTGTCCGCTCGCGATTCGCAGCGACTGCGCCACCTGGCGAGACGATCTCGAGCGAGTGCTGCCGACGTTGCTCGTCGTGGTGGAGCGAGGCGCGACCGGCTCACCCGTGACGCTGGAGCTCGATGGCCAAGCGATCGAGCTTGCCGAACCGAGCGCGCCGATGCAAACGTTGCCTGGAAAACACAGGCTGCGCTTTCTGTCACCGCCGTTTGCGCCGATCGAACAGGAGCTCTCGCTGGCCAAGGGCGAGAAGGATCACGTGGTGCGCGTGCGTTTCGGTGCCCTGCAAGGCGCGGCCGCGCCGTCAACGGCGCCGGCCGCGGTTTCAACACGTTCGAGCAGGCCAGTGCCTTGGTCGACCATCGCGCTCTCCGGTGGAGCGCTGGCTGCCTTCGCGACCTCGACGGCGCTGTTGGTCTCCGCCCTCTCCAAGCGCGCCGAGGCGCGCGCGAGCTGCGCTCCCGTGTGTGACACCAGCGTTCGCTCGGGGATCCAGTCGCGCTTGTTGCTTTCGGATCTGAGCGGCGGCGCGGGCCTGGTCTTCGCGGGGCTGGCCGTCTACACGTATCTCGAGCGACCGATCGTCCGTGAGCGCGTCATGCTCGCCGTACCCGGCGTGGCGTTCGACGAGCACGCACTCCGTTTGCTCGTGCAGGGAGACTTCTAGTGTTCGTCCACCGTCCGCGCACGATCGTGCTAGCGGCGTTGCTCGCGGCGGCGGTGAGTTGTTCGCTCGCCGTCGGGACATCCGACATCGATCGAGGCTGTGGCTCGAACCGAAAGCGCTGCGGTGATGCATGCGTTTCGCTCGACGACCCCGCCTATGGTTGCGCATCGCCCTTCTGTGAGCCTTGCCCGCTCTCGCACGCCATTTCTGGTTGCGACGTTCAGGGTTGCTACGTGATCGCATGCGTCGATGGCTTTTCATGCCCGGGCCTGACCGGCTGTGAAACGAACGTCCTCGCGGATCCGGAGCATTGCGGTGACTGCACGACCGCCTGCGACGAGGACGCCGGTGAGGCGTGCGTCGTGGGCCGCTGCGCGGTTCCGACCGGTTCTTGAATGGGTCGCTCGGCTAGCGGGGCTCAGAATCCCCCGTTTGCGCCGCTGTTTGACACAATTTTCAGGATATGTCATTATGGCATAATGAGTGACGAGCTGGCAGAGCACTTCGACGATGTGTCTGATTCACGCCCCAGCGGCGCGCTCGCGGGGCCGGAAATCACGGTGCTGGTGGTGGACGACGAGCCGAGCAACGTGCAATCGCTCGAGAAGATCTTTCAGCGCGAGGGCATGCGCGTGCTCAGCGCGGACGGCGCCAAGGTCGCGCTGGAGCAGTGCCGCAAGCACCGCGTGCAAGTCGTACTCACGGATTTGATGATGCCCGGCACCACGGGCGTCGAGCTCCTGCGCGCAATCAAGGAGATCTCACCCGACACGGAAGTGGTGCTGATGACGGCCTACGGCACGGTCGAGACGGCCGTCCAGGCCATGCGTGACGGCGCGTACGACTTCGTCGAAAAGCCGCTCAAGCGCATGACGATCGTCAAGAGCGTGCGCAAGGCGGCCGAGCGACAGTCGCTCGTGGCGGAAAACCGCTCGCTACGTCACGAGCTGAAGCTGCTCACGACGCGTGAGATCGTCGGGCAGAGTCCAGCGTTGCGCCGCGTGCTGGACGTGGCCACGCAGGCCGCGCCGTCGAGCGCCACGGTCCTCATCTTGGGCGAGAGCGGCACGGGCAAGGAGCTGTTCGCTCGCTACATTCACTCGAAGAGCGCGCGCGCCGCGGGACCGTTCGTGGCCGTCAATTGCGCGGCGATTCCCGAGAGTATTCTGGAAGCGGAGCTCTTCGGGCACGAGCGAGGCGCCTTCACCGGCGCGGTCGCGCGCCGCGACGGGCGCTTCGCGCGTGCGCACGGCGGCACGCTCTTCCTCGACGAGATTGGCGAGCTGAGCCCGGCCGTGCAAGTCAAAATCTTGCGCGTGCTGCAAGAGGGTGAATACGAACCGATCGGCGGTCGAACCGTCAAGGCGGAGGCGCGCATCGTGGCGGCCACCAACCGCGATCTGGTCGCGGAGGTCGAAGCCGGACGGTTTCGGGAGGATCTCTACTATCGGCTCAACGTGATCGCGATCACGGCGCCGCCGCTGCGCGCGCGCCGCGAGGACATTCCGCTCCTGGTCGATCACTTCTTGGGCGTGTATTGCAAGAAGAATGGACGCGCTCGGCTCACCATCCCGTCGGACGTGCTGCAGAAGCTCCTCGACTACTCGTGGCCGGGCAACGTGCGCGAGCTCGAAAACGTGATCGAGCGCGCGGCGGTGTTGTGTCGCGCGGACGTGCTCGCGCTCGGCGATCTACCAGAAGCCGTGGCGCACGCCGAGCCGCGGCCACCCTCAGAGCTCACGTTTGCGATCGGCACACCGCTTTCGGAGGTCGAGCAGCGGATGATTCGCGACACGTTGGCTCACACGAGCGGGGACAAGTCGCTTGCAGCGCAGCTGCTCGGCATCTCGACGCGCACGATCTACCGCAAGCTCGGCGAGACCGAGTGAAACGTTTCGGCCGAGGCACCTCGGAAAAACGGCGCGATTTGACAGTTTGTCCGGCCCCGCTGCGGAAGCCGGGCGCGCTTGCCAGCTTGGCGGAGCGAGCCACCGGGCCGGGGCCAAAAGACGTGGGATTCCGCCTGATTTTCCGCTAAGGAGCGCTGGCACGCCTCTCGCTAAAGGTGTTCCGGACTCGTGGCATTCGATCTGCTGCTCAAAAAATATTTCCCCGTGCTGCTGCTCGCGCTGGTGGCGCTGGTTGCCTATTTCCAAGCGGCGGGGCTAACGCAGCTGATCGGTTCCTCGATCGGCGGCACTGTCTCCAGTGCCGCGCCGCCTTCCACGCCGGCGCCGGCCTTGGGTAGCCACGGGCGCGCCAACGCCGACTCGATCATCAGCCGCAACCCGTTCGACTCCGTTACCGGTCCACTCACGCCCGACAAGACCGAGGTCCCCGTGCCAACGGCGAGCCCGGTCGACAACAGCGATCCCCTTTCGGCGCCGGCTTGCGATTCACCGCAGGTGTTCATCGTGACGGAGTCGAAAGATCCGACCTGGTCGGTGGCCGCGCTGCAGGCGCCGGGTGATCCGCGACCGCGCATGCACCGCGTGGGCGACGAGGTCGCCGGCAAGAAGGTGGAGTTCATCGGCTTCAATCCGAAAGAGAACACGCCGGCGGTCTGGTTCTCGAACGGCGGCACTCTATGTCAGGCGATGCTGTTCCGGACTCAGCCGGCGCAACCGGCCGCTGCCCCTGCGGCGACCGCCGCAGCTGCTCCCGCCCCCGCAGGCGGCGCCGGTGGGGTTCCCGCCGACATCGCCTCCAAGATTCAGAAGGTGAGCGACACCGAGTTCAAGGTGGATCGTTCGGTCGTCGACAAGATTTTGGAGAACCAGGCCGAGCTGATGAAGTCGGCGCGCATCGTGCCCGAGCAGAAAGACGGCAAGGTGGTCGGGATCCGCCTCTTCGGCATCCGCCCCGAGACGTTGCTCGGCAAGCTCGGCCTGCAGAACGGCGATCGCCTCGAGGCGATCAACGGCTTCGAGATGGCGAGCCC
>DASYCR010000484.1:0-2735 GCA_036500095.1 Polyangiaceae bacterium | reverse complement strand
AAGGCGTCGAGCTGTGCGTCGACGCAGGGACTGCGAAGATCTACCCAACCGACCACACCCCAGATAAAAGGCGATTCCCGAGCGAGCTCGAGCAGCCAAGCGCTTTCTTCGAGCGTCTGCCGCGCTTGCACGGCGACTCCGCCGTCCACGCCCGAAGCGCCCAGCTCGGCCGCGAGCTGCGCGGGCAAAAAATCCCGCCGCAGCGCGCGCATGCGATCGTTGATCCAGCGGTATTCCTCGGCGGAATAGCGCCAAAAATGCAGGTGGGCGTCGACTCGCGGACAGCTCATCGCGCGTTTACGCTCGCATGCGGCAGCGCCTTAAGCTCGGCGCCTTCGCTTGTTCGACGCACGCATCGCTGGTAGCGAGGGCTCGTAAGACTCGGCAACCGCCTCCGCGGCGATGCGCAGCGCCGCAACCAACGGCGCTGGCGCCGGTTTTGCCGCCTTGAGCGGCAGAAATGAGCAGGTCAACGCCGCGATCACGGTTCCGCCCGGCAGCGTAATTGGCACGCCGACATCCTGCACGCCGTGCACTCGCGCGCTCTCTGCATATTCGTAGCCGCGCGCGGTCAGGTTCTGCGCGGTCGCCGCTAGCCGTGCGCGCTCGCCGCGCGAGAGCTTCCTGCGTTGCTCGAACGCGGAAAGCTCGCCGCTCGGTTGCGCCGACAGCAGAATGCGCCCAGACACCGTCCCGAGCGGCTCTTGCGTCGAGCCCACTTGCAGGCTCAGCCGCACGATACCCTGCCCTTCCACCTGCGCGACGATCAGCAGCTGATCTTCACTCAATACGCCCAAGTGCACGGCCTCCGAAGTCGAGTCCGCGAACCGTTGCATCGGTCCGAGCGCGCGGCTGACCAAATCACGAAAGGGCGGATACGCGGTGGCCAAGCGAAACAGCTTGCTGCTCAACCGGTAGGCGCCTCGCTCGTCACGCACCAGGTAGGCGCGGGCCGCGAGCTGCGCGACCGCGCGTTGCACCTCCGACACCGTACGCTGAGCCGCCCGCGCAATCTCGGTCAAGGACAAGGCTTCGTTCGTGCCCGCCATCAGCTCGATCAGATCGAGCCCGCGATCCAAACCCGGAACTAGGCTTTTTTCTGGGCTCGAGCTCGACGAGGGTGGCGCGCGATGGATCATTTTGGCGTTTGGCGAGCCCAGAATCAGCCCGACTCAGGCCACACGCGTGGCGCGCACGACCTCATCTCGAATTTTCAAGCCCACCCCCGGCTCTTGCGGCAGCTCGTAATAGCCATCCTTCACGTAGATGGGCTCCTCCCAAATATCGGCGATCGATTCGTAGCAATTTTCGACCATCATCACCCCCGGTGTCGCTGCTGCGAGCTGCACGTGGAGCTTGTGCTGCACGTTCGTGTGCGGAATCACGGGCAGGTTCGCCGCGCTCGCGAGCGCCGCCACTTCCAGCCATTCATCGATCCCCTGCAGCTTGGTCGCGTCTGCCTGTACGATGTGCACCGCGCCAGCCTCGATGAAGTCGCGAAACGCGTATTTCGTGTAGATAGTCTCACCGACAGCGATCGGCACCGTGATGGAACGCGCGAGCGCGGCGTGGCTCTTCACGTCGAATGGGTGCATCGGCTCCTCGAGCCAAAATACGTCGTGCTCGGCCAGCCGCGCGCCCCAAAATTGAGCCGTGCCCAGAGACCACGCGCAGTTCACATCCGTCATCAGCTTGATGCTGGGGCCAATCGCGCGGCGCACAGCGGCGATTCGCGCCAAATCCTCACGCGGATCGGGCCTTCCGAGCTTGACCTTCACGGCGTCGAAGCCGCGCTCGATCAGGCGCGTGGCGTCGCGGATGAGCTCGTCCGTACTCCAGGTGAGCCAGCCACCATCGGTACTGTAGGCCTTCACCTTCTCGCGACATGGGCCGAGGTACTGCCACAGCGGTCGATTGACGCTCTTACAAGCCAAATCCCAGAGCGCAAACTCTACCGCTGCGAGCCCCACCGCCGCGGCTCCGACGCGCCCGACGAAATGATTCGAGAAGTAGCATTGGCGCACGAGCTCCTTGCGCATCAGCGGATCAGCACCCTCGAGCAGCGGCGCGTAATTGTCGTCGACAGCGACCTGCGCGGCGCGGAGGCCCGTGGTGTAGCTCCAGTTCATGCCGTAGCCCGTGACACCGTCGTCCGTGCTCAGCGTGACTTGCAGGAACTCGACGGAATCCACCTTGGATTGCGAATCCGTGATGCTCCGCTGTTTGAGGGGTACCCGCAGCAGCGCGGTCGATACGTCGGTGATTTTCATGGTCTTCCTGAGTACGAGCTACCAATCATGCGCGGGCGCGGGCGTGTCACGCGACGAGCACGCCGCCGTCGATGGGAAACGCGCCACCCGTGACGAAGGAGGCTTCGTCCGAGCACAAATACAGGGCAAATGCCGCGACTTCTTCGGGCGTCCCCATTCTGCCGATCGGCTGATACGCCGACAGCTGGGCCATCATCTCTGCCTCGCGGCCGGGGTAATTCTTGGCCACGAATTGATCGACGAACGGAGTGTGCACGCGCGCCGGACACAGGCAGTTGCAGCGCACCTTGCCCATGTAATCGTACGCGATCGAGCGCGTCATGGTCAGCACCGCGCCTTTTGTCATCGAATATGCGAAGCGGTCCTTCAAGGCGATCAACGAGGCGATCGACGCCAAGTTCAAAATCGAGCCGCCCTCGGCCTTCAATAGGTGCGGCATGGCCGCTCGCGCACACAAAAAAATGC
>DASYCR010000483.1:0-6881 GCA_036500095.1 Polyangiaceae bacterium | reverse complement strand
TTTGCCCGCGCTGTTCGCCGTTCCGCTCGCGCCCGCATTGTTCTTGCCGCTGCTCCCTGCAGCGCCCGAGGTCCCCGCCGCGCCGCCCGTCGTCATGATGACTTCGACGTCTTGTTTATCTGACTCAGCGCAGGCCACCGCCAGCGCGCCGAGCAAGAAGCCCTGCCTCACCCAATGTCGACGACTCACCATGTTCGAGATACTCGGGTGGGCTCGTCAGGAGGTCAATGAAACATAGAGATTCGACAGGGCCGTCTCAGCAAACGATTTTCGGAAAACAAAAGAGCAATTCGTGGGGAAAGCATGAATCCCAGAAGATCGCGTGATCCTGAGCGCGCGACATTCATCACATTTCAACCTCAACCCGCCGCCTTCCTGGGGTGCAGGGGCGAATGCCCCGCGACGCGGCGTATCAGGCTCGGAACCACAGATCTCGGCGTGGAACTGATGCCTAAGCCAAACGCGAGCCCGGCGGACCCGGCGCCTACTTTCCAGCAAGTTGCGAATGTCGCGGGATTTTTGGGGCGGGAATTTCGCAAGAAAAAGTGATGCACGCTCAAACCCAAATCCAAACCAAACCCCGCAAAGGCCGAGTTGCCAGGTCTTCAGCGGCAACACGTCAGGCTTCGTCGCGCGATTCGTAGTGAGCTGCTTCGGTCGCGTGGTCTCGCGTGGGGAGTCGGAGCAAGAACGTGCTGCCCTTGCCGAGCGTGCTTTGGACCTCCAGCGTGCCGCCGTGCCGCAGCGCGATTTCCTGTGCGATCGCCAGGCCGAGCCCGTGTCGACCCTTGAGCGTCGCGGGGTCCGCGCCGCTGAAGTGCCGCTCGAAGATGCGCGACAAATGTTCGGGCGGGATACCTTCGCCTTCGTCGCGCACGACGAACACGCGCTCTTGTGATGTCCCGCCGCTGCTGAGCCGAACGTGCGCGCCTTCACGCGAGTGACGGATGGCGTTCGAGAGCAAGTTTCCGAGCACGATGCTGATCTGTTCCGGATCGAGCTCGACGGGTGACGGGTTGTCGATCGCGACGTCGACCGTGATCTTCTTCAGGCTGGCTAGCTTTTCGTGGGCCGAAATCACTTCACGGAGCAGGGTGCCCGGGTCGACCTCCGTCCGCTTTGGGGCACCTGCGTCGTGCTCGATGCGCACGAGGTCCAAGAGCTCGTCCACGGTGCTCTGCAGTCGCTCGGTCTCGTCGCGTGCGGTGACGGCCAGCTCGCGCTGGAGCTCACCGAGCGGCCCGGCCGATTCTTCGAGCAGCATGTGCGTCGAAAGGCGGAGGGACGTGAGCGGCGTCTTCAGTTCATGGCTCACGGTCGCCACCACGTCGCTCTTCAGCGCGTCGATGCGGCGATAGCGCGTCACGTCCTGCGCCACGACGATGGCTGCCGCGCCGCCCGCGTCGTCGCTCTCGAGCGGAGTCGCTCGCACCAAGAAGTAGCGCTCGCCCTCCTTGGTGATCCAGCGCATCGCGTCCGACAAGCTCTGCGGCAAGATCGGCTCGCCGTGCGCCAGCACCGCGTCGCGCGCGATGGCAATCGGGTCGGGCACCTCGACGCCCGCTTGTCGGAGCTCGTCGGCGTCCCCCGAGGTCAGCCCGAAGATCGCCTCCGCGGATTCGTTGGCGAGCAGTACCTCACCGCGCGCGCTGAACACGATCACTGGATCGGCCATCGACGCGATCGTTGCGCGCGACAGGTCCTTGGCCGCGAGCAGCTCACCGAGCGAGCTCGCGCGGTAGGCGCGCAGCTTTTCCTGCATGCGGTTCAACGCATCGCCCAGCACCTTGAGCTCCGGTACGTCGGGGACCTCCAACGTGGCGTCGAGCTTCCCCTCGCCGATCGAACGCGCGTGCTCGGTGAACGACTCGAGCGGGTCGAGGACGGTTTTGGGAATTCTGCGCACGAACCAGGCGGCCAAGACCAGGGCCAGCACGGTGACGAGGATCGCCATCTCGAGCGTGCGGCGCGCGATCCTGCGGGCCTCGCGATCCGCCCACTCCATGTTTTGCTGATTCATCAGGCGGATACTCGTCACGCGCGCTCTGAGCGCCGTGCCCCGCGGCAAGAGCACCTTGAAATAGCCCTCGACGCGCGTGTCCGGCGGTCCCGAAAGCACCTCGTCCGTGATGCGCGTGTACTCCCGATAAAGCGCCTCGACCTCCCGCACGCGCTCACCCTCGCCGGGCAACGTGACGTTGGTCGCCTCGCGCGAGAACGCCTTCATGAAGCCCGCGCGGTGTGCCGCGAACATGGGCCGCGCGATGTCGTCACGTCCGGTCGCCGCGAAGAGGGCCGCGGAGTCCTGTCGCTCGAGGGCCTCGTTCATCTCCTGACAGGCGACCACGGACGTGTAGTTCTCACGCAGAATGAGACCAATCGCGCCGCCCAGTCGCGTCACTGCGGCGGTCGACAGCGCGCTGACCGCGACCAGCAAGAGCGCGACGACCACCACGGCGCGCAGCAGGCGCGCGTGCAGCGAGATGCCCGTGCTGGCTTTTGCCGGCGGAGGTGAGGAGGTCATCTGAGGCCGTAGCGCTCCCGTTTTCGATACAGCGTGGAAGCGTCAATACCCAGGGCTTTCGCCGCGGATTCCAGCGTGGGATGGCGAGCCACGACCGCCGCGATGTGCCGGCGCTCCGCGGCCTCGAGCGCCTCGTCGCTTTCGTCGAAGGTCGTGATCGCGCTGGCGCTGCTGCGCACTTCTTCCGGCAGCAGGTCTGGTGTCAGCACGTCGCCGTTCGCGAGCAAGCTCGCGCGCTCGAGCACGTTCGAGAGCTCGCGGATGTTGCCGGGCCAGTCGTAAGCGATCAAGGCCGCCATCGCTTCACTCGACGTGGACATCGCCTTCGAGTGACCGGAGCGCGAGGGGCTTGCCAAGAATGCGCCTACGAGCTTGGGAATGTCTTCACGGCGCTGGCGCAACGGCGGCAGCCGGATGGTGACCACGTTCAAGCGGTAGAACAGGTCCTCTCGAAACGAACCCGCCGTGACGGCGGCCTTCAAGTCGCGATGCGTGGCTGCCACGATCCGCGCGTCCGAGCGGCGCGGCTCGGTGTCCCCGACACGGACGTACTCGCGCTCTTCGAGCAGTCGCAGGAATTTGCCCTGGGTTTCTCGGCCGAGATCGCCGACCTCGTCCACGAACAGCGTGCCGTTCTTGGCGGCTTCCACGTAACCGGCGCGCGGCTGGTCGGCTCCGGTGAACGCGCCCTTGGCGTGACCGAACAGCTCGTTTTCGATCAAATTGGCGCTGATCGTCGCGCAGTTCACGGTCACGAACGGGCGCGCAGCGCGTGGCGAATGTTGATGGATGTGGCGCACCAGCACGCTCTTGCCCGTGCCGGTCTCGCCGAGAACGAGCACTGTCGCGTCGCTCGTGGCAACGCGCTCGGCGAGCGTGTAGGCCGCCTCTACAGCGGGGCTCGCGCTTTGCAAGAGCGTGCGGGTCGTGCGCCGCTCGGCCTCGTCGAGTTCTTGCCGCATCCGCGACGCTTCGAGCACGCGCGCGACGACGTGCTTGACGGCCGCTGGCGTGAACGGCTTGGCGATGTAGTCGGAGGCGCCTGCGCGCATGGCCTCCACCGCGTTGTCGATGGTCGCGTAAGCGGTCATCAGAATCACGGCCGCGCCCGGGGTCTCTTGCGCGATCGCGCGCGTTACGGCAAGTCCGTCCATCCCGCCGAGTCGGAGATCGACCAGCGCCAAGTCCGGCGGGTGCTTGCGCGCGGCGGCGAGCCCGGCCTCTCCGCTCGCGGCGAGCGTCACCGTGTAGCCGGCGGACTCGAGGCACAGCCGGACCGTGCGCCGAATCACTTCATCGTCGTCCACCACGAGCACTTGCGGTTTTATGGTCACGCTCAGCTCCTCAATGACTCGCCGCGCTCCGCTGGCGACGCGCTGCTCTCTTCGCCGACGCTGCCTATTCTGGCTACTGTGGCCGGGTGTGCCAAGACGCGGGGGCCGTCGAAGGAGCGCGCGATTCTGAGCGCCAAGCGTTCGCTGAGCGCGCTGCTCGCGATCAAGAAGGCTTGTTTGTCGCGCCCCAGGCGCGCATAAATAGCTCCGGTTTCGCCCGCGACGAGCCCGAGCGAAAATACCGTGACGTCGGGCTTTGCGCCGTTCGGAGGGCCCAGCCTGAGCTCGGCGACTGGATCGATGATGAACCAAAGCGTGTGACGCCCGTGGTGGTCGAACGACGGCACGGCGCGTGCTCCCGCGTAGGCCGCGAGGCGGGCGAGCCCTTCGGCGGGTAGCGCGTCCTCGGTGACGTGCTCGTCGCGCAGCGCCAGCGCGGCGCGGTATGCGCGATCGGCTTGTTGATCCGCGCCGGTGAGCTCGCTCACGAGCGCGTAGAGCGCCATCGCTTCGGCGTCGAGGAACGAGGCTGCGTGCGCGCGAGCCAAGGGAGCCTCCGCGTCACGTGGTCGCCCTTCGATGATCGCGCGGCGCGCGGTGGCCATGGCGGCCGCGTATTCGAGCGCGCCGTCCGTGCGCAGGCGCGCGCTCGCCAGGACGCGCTCGACGGCGGCGACCAGCTCGCGCGGTGAGAAGGGCTTGGGCACGACGTCGTCGACGCGCACTCGGATCAGCTCCTGCATCACGCGTGGCGTGAGCAGCGTACCGGTGACCACCAGCGGCAGCTCAGGGTAGTCCGCGCGCAAGGCTTGCACGCCGTCCGCGCCGTCGGCGTTGGTCGCGCGCATCTCGACGATCGCGAGATCCACGGGCTTGCCGTCGAGCAGCGCGCGACACGACTCGATCGTGGGCGCGCTGCTCGGCGCGAAGCCCGCCGCCGACAGTGCGTATTCCATCATGCGCCGGATCGTGGCGTCCGGTTCGATCACGAGCACGTGGCGCTTCATGGCTCGGGTATGCCTCCTTCTTCGTCCGCGCGCTCGCCGACCACCAGCACGTCGACTTCCGGCACGGCGCGCATGAACTCGCTGAGCACCGAGCCGCGCAGTCGCTCGCGCCAGCGCGGTTGACCCGTGCGGCCGAACACCGCGTGCGTGATCCCCTTGCTGCGCGCGAACTCCGCCAGCGCCGTCACCACGTCGGTGCCCTCGAGCCGCACGACCTCCGCGCCGAGCTCCTTGGCCAGGCGGATGTTGTCGGTCAGCGAGCGCAGGTTGGCCGAGTCGATCCGCTCGGGCGCCTCGTTGGGCGTGCGCACGTAGACCACGAACCAGCGGCTATTCAAGCCTCCGGCGAGCCGGGTGCCGTGGCGCAGCAGTCGCCGCGTCGCGGCCGGCCGGGACGACATCGACACCATCACGCGCTCGGCGTCGACCGGCCGCGACGAAGCGGGGCTCGACACTTGCCCGTCGTCGCGCCGGGCGCGCGGCTCGTGCCGTCCGCGCCGCTCGACCGCATTGGCGACCTCGCGCAGCACGAGCTGGCGCAAGGCCCGCAGATTCTTGTCCGTGAAGAAGCGGCGCAGAGCAAATTCCACTTTTTCCGGCGGATACACCTTGCCCTCGCGCAGCCGATCCTGAAGCTCCCCCGGCGGCAGATCGATCACCACGATCTCGTCGGCGCGGTGCACGATGCGATCGGGGATGCGCTCACGCACGTCCACGCCCGTCTCGCGCAGCACGAGATCGTGCAAGCTCTCGAGATGCTGCACGTTCAGCGTGGCGATCACGCTGATGCCTGCGTCGAGCAACTCCTCCACGTCTTGCCAGCGCTTTTCGTGCTTCGAGCCCGGCACATTCGTGTGCGCGAGCTCGTCCACTAGCACGAGCGCCGGCCGCCGCGCGGTCAGGGCGCCGAGGTCCATCTCCTCCATCGGCACGCCGTGGTATGCGAGCGTCACGCGCGGGACGAGCGCGATGCCTTCCAGCTCGGCGAGCGTTTCCTTGCGGCCATGTGTCTCCACGATGCCGCACACGACGTCCACACCCTCACCCGCCAAGCGCTTGCCCTCCTTCAGCATCGCCACCGTCTTGCCGACCCCCGCGGCCATCCCCAGGTAGATCTTGAGCGGCGCTCTCCGATGCGCTTTGAGGACGCTCAGGAAATCATCGGGCTCTACGCTCATGCGGGATCGGGCCTAACCGCAATGTGACGGCAGGCCACGCTCGTGTCGTCCAGGATACTCGGAGCTTGTAACTAGAATACGCTTTCATAGCTCCCGGGGCGCCGGGGCGGAGCCCCGCAAGTCGACGTTGGCAGTCTTGACGCGGTCAGATCGCGATCCGCCAAGGAGGCCAAGTCTCCAGAAATTCCGGCAAAACCGGCGCCTGCTGGCTTCTGGCGGAGGAGTTGCGAGGCGACCTGCCAAGGAACTTCGCAAGAACAAACTCAACGCCAGAGTCATGGGTTCCCGGCCGCGCTGACTGACGCAGGCGCGGGCGCGGCGTATGGCGCCTTGCTATCCAAGGCGAGGTTCACGAGCAGTACGTTCACGCGCGGCTCGCCCAGGAAGCCGAGCGTGCTGCCTTCCGTGTGCGCGCTGATCGACTCGCGCACCCGATCGGGCGAGATCTTGCGCGCGCTCGCGATACGCCCGATCTGAATTTCGGCGGCCCACGGCGAGATGTGCGGGTCGAGGCCGCTCGCGCTCTTGGTCACGAGATCGGCCGGGACTGGACCAGCGACGCCCGTGTCGCGCAAGACAGCGACGCGCGCCTTCACCTCGTCGAGAAACGCGGCGTTCATCGGGCCATAGTTGCTGCCCGACGAGTACGTGATCTGGGTGCTCGCGTCGTTGCTCGCGCTGGACGGGCGCCCCCACAGGTATTCGGGGTGTGCCTTCCAGTCTGCGACGGATTGGCCGATGATCGCCGACCCGCGTAGCTTGCCGTCTTGCATGACGAGGCTGCCGTTCGCTTGCTCTGCGAACAACGCCTGACTCGCGGCGGTGACGACGGCGGGGT
>DASYCR010000482.1:0-11182 GCA_036500095.1 Polyangiaceae bacterium | reverse complement strand
GGCTCGCGTGGTTGGAAGAAGCCATCCTATTTGCGCATCGAGCTGGTGCGCTCCCGCGTCCTCGAGTGGAACTCGACGAGTAGGCGGTGCGCGAGTGATGACGAGCGTCAACGCCCCGCGCGCCTACGCGAACACGTCCGCGACGTTCAGCGTCACGTCCGGAAAAGCGCGCGGTGCGAGCTTTTCACCGATGCCGTAGCTTTGTTCGGTTTGATAGCGCGCGCCGTCCGAGTCCGCTAGCACCTCGATCCGCCGATCGCTCACGTTGACGATCCAATACTCGGCCACGCCCGAAGCGGCGTAGAGCGGCGCCTTGAAGATGCGATCCTTGCGCAGGGAGGACGACGCTACTTCGATCACGAGCAGCGCGCCGGCGGGGTGTTCGTGTTGGTAGCTCTTGAGCGGTACGATCGCCAGAGCCGGCTCCGGCACCGACTCTTCTTCGGCGAGCAGTGAGAGTTGTACGCGCACTGCCGCGCGGCCGACCAGCGCCGGCACGAGCAGCATGTTGAGCTGGGTGATGGGTCCCGCGTGTTCGGGATACGCGGGGCTCATCTCGACGATGGTCCCGTACAGGAGCTCCACGCGCTCGTCCTCGAACATGCCGAGCTCGACCAGGCGCTCATACTCCGAGCGCTTGAGGCGGCGTGGCTTCTCGGGCGCGAGCACGCTGGGATCCAACATTTCGGTAAGCATAGCATGCTCACGCCCGTCAGCCGCGGCGGCGCTAGTGTCCCGAGTCCGTGGTTCCTTTCATAAATCAATGAAGGAAAATGATCGGGACACTAGCGCGGACGCGAAGCGGACGCGGGGCTTCGGGGCAACGCCCCGAGGAAATCAACTGTGGCCCAGCCGCGTAGCGGCTGCCGCCACGAAGTGGCGGTCTGCAATTCGTTGACGAATTGCAGACTCAGGACGCTACGCCGCTTTCTTCACGCGGTGCGCTTGCGACGGCAGCGCGTCGAACGCGGCCTTGCGCACGGCCTTCAACAGCGAGGGGTCGGTGAGCACCGTGTCGCGCGCTTTGTCGCGCCCTTGGCCGATGCTCTTGCCGGAGAACAGGTAGTGCGAACCGTTCTTCTCCAGCGCGCCGCAGGCCGCGGCGGTCTCGATCAGATCGGCGCCGCCGTCGATGCCCGTGCCCCAGCGAATGTCGAATTCAGCTTCGGTGAAGGGCGGCGCGCACTTGTTCTTGACGACCTTCACGCGCGTGCGATTGCCGACGACCACCTCGCCCAACGTAACCTTGCCGATGCGCCGCACATCGAGCCGCACGCTGGCGTAGAACTTGAGCGCGTTGCCGCCGGTCGTCGTCTCCGGGTTGCCGAACACGACGCCGATCTTTTGCCTGAGCTGATTGATGAAGATCAGGGTCGTGTTGGTCTTGTTGGCGATCGCGGTCAGCTTGCGCAGAGCCTGGCTCATCAAGCGCGCTTGCAAGCCCATGTGCGAGTCGCCCATGTCGCCCTCGATTTCGGCCTTGGGTACGAGCGCGGCCACCGAGTCTATTACGACCAAATCGACCGCGCCGGAGCGCGTCAGCGCCTCCGCGATTTCGAGCCCTTGCTCGCCGCAATCGGGCTGGGACACGAGCAGGCGTTTCGGGTCGAGACCGATGCCGCGCGCGTAGCGCAGATCGAACGCGTGCTCGGCGTCGATGAACGCGGCGATGCCGCCACAGGCCTGCACTTCGGCGATGGCGTGCAGCGTGAGCGTGGTCTTGCCGCTCGACTCGGGGCCGAACACCTCGATCACGCGGCCGCGGGGATAACCGCCCACGCCGAGCGCTTCGTCGAGCGCGAGCGAGCCGGATGCGATCACCGCGATCGGCTCGGGCGCCGTGTTGCCGAGCTGCATGATGGTACCTTGGCCGTAGGTCTTTTCGAGGCTTTGCACGACGGTGCGCAGGGCTTCTTGTTTCAGTGTCTTCTTGTCTTCAGTCATGATCGATGCTCCGAGTGCTCGCTTGTTTTGCGCGAACGAAGGGAACGATTGCAGCGCGCGTGCCGGGCGACGAACGGCGTCTGAGGCGGGCCGCGACGCCGGCGAGCGCCGGCGACTGGCGGCGAAAGCGCCAACTAGGGCTCGCTTGGATTGCCAACGCCGAGGACGCGGCCTATTGCTGAGATTCGTGCAACCGTTAGCTCAGGAGACCCGGTTCACGCGCTCCGCGGACGGCACGCGAATCGCGTATGCGGTTCACGGTCGAGGTCCGCCGCTCGTGCGCGCAGCTCATTGGTTGACCAACATCGACTTCGATTGGAAAACGCCGGTATGGCGTCCTTGGTTCGACGCGTTCGGGGCGCGCTATCGCTTTCATCGCTATGACTCGCGCGGCTGCGGTCTGTCGGACCGCGAGTCGACCGACGCGTCGCTGGATGTGTTGGTGGCTGATCTGGAGGCCGTGGTCGACGCCGCCAAGCTCGATCGCTTCGCGTTGCTCGGTATCTCGCAGGGCGGTGCCGTTTCGATCGCCTACGCGGCTCGTCATCCCGAACGCGTGAGTCAACTCGTGCTGCTGGGAGCTTTTGCTCGCGGCGCGCTGCGACGCAATCCGAGCCTCGCGGAGGTCGATAGCATTCAGGCGCAGGCCAAGTTGATGGAGGTCGGTTGGGGTCAGGACAACCCCGCGTTCCGTCAGTTGTTCACCAACCTGATCTTTCCGAACGCGACTCCGGATCAGATCCAGTCGTTCAACGACCTACAGCGCTCATCCTGCGCACCGACGCACGCGGCTCACATGTTCTCGACGTTCTCCGACATCGATGCTTCGTCGTATTTGGCGAGAGTGTCGAGCCCGACGCTCGTGTTGCACACGCGTGGCGACATGTGCGCGCCCTTCGACGAAGGCCTATCCATAGCGTCCTCGATCCCCGGGGCGAAACTCGTTCCGCTGGAGACGCGCAGCCACGTCCCCACGCCCGGCGAGCCATCGTTCGAACGCGTGATCGAGGAGATGGAAGCGTTCATCGGCGGGCCTTGCGCTGCGTCGTTTCCCGAGCTGACGCGGCGAGAGCGCGAGATCCTCGAGCACATCGCGCGCGGTGACGACAACGCGCAAATCGCCGCGCACCTCGAGCTGTCCGAGAAGACGGTGCGCAATCACATTACGAGTGTCTTCGACAAGCTCGGCGTGGAGAGTCGCGCGCAGGCCATCGTGCGAGCTCGCGAAGCGGGCCTGGCGCTCGAGCCGCGGCGCTAGCCTCGGGACCACGGTCCCGGTCGGGTTCGCAGATTCCGACGCCAGATGCCCGCAATCGGGACGCTGGCCCCATGCGCGATCGTCTCGCTCGCGGTCAAGATGCCGACACGGCCGAGCTCGGCCGTAAACGGAGGAAAAACCAATGGCACCAGATATCGATTTAGCCGCCATCAAGGCGCGGCAGCACGCGGCTTGGTCGGCGGGTGACTACGCGGTGGTCGGCAACACCTTGCAAATCGTGGGCGAAACCCTATGCGAAGCGCTGGATCTGCGCGCGGGCTCGAGCGTCCTCGACGTGGCGGCGGGCAACGGCAACACCACGCTGGCGGCGGCGCGGCGCTGGTGCGACGTGACCTCGACCGACTACGTGAAGTCGTTGCTCGAAGCCGGTGCGCTGCGCGCCAACGCCGAAGGTCATCGCATCAAGTTCCAAGAGGCCGACGCGGAGAAGCTGCCTTTTGCCGATGCTTCGTTCGATGTCGTGACGTCGAGTTTTGGTGTCATGTTCACGGCGGATCAGCAGCAAGCGGCGCACGAGCTCGCTCGGGTATGCAAGCCCGGCGGCAAGATCGGACTCGCGAATTGGACTCCGGAAGGCTTCATCGGTCAGCTGTTCAAGACGATCGGCAAGTATCTGCCGCCGGCCGCGGGCCTGAAGTCGCCCGCGCTGTGGGGAACGAGCGAACGACTGGCAGAGTTGTTCGGCGCGAAGGCGCGCAAGATTCACGCGACCAAGCGCGAGTTCGATTTCCGTTACCGCTCGCCGCTGCACTGGCTCGAGGTGTTTCGCTCTTACTACGGTCCCATGAACAAGGCCTTCGGCGCGCTCGACGCCGAACAGCAGACCGCGTTCACGCGCGACGTCATCGCGCTGCTCGAGCAAGGAAATCGATCGCACGATCGCACGCTCGTACTCCCGAGCGAGTACCTCGAAGTCGTGATCGAGAGGGCTTGAGATATGACGCAGACGCAGGAGAACGAGTCCGGCTTACTCGTCGAATTTGCATCCGAAGGCGCCACGCTGCGCGGGCGCCTCTGGCTGGGCGAGCGGTCAGCAGCGCGGCGTCCGGCGCTGATCATGGCGCATGGCTTGTCCGCGACGATTCACGGTATGACGGCGGATCGTTACGCGGAGGTGTTCCGCGACGCGGGCTTTGCCGTCTTGCTCTACGACCATCGCAACTTTGGTATCAGCGACGGCGAACCACGCCAGCAAATCAACAAATGGACGCAGGCGAGGGGCTACCGCAGCGCGCTCGATTTTATGGAGAGACAGCCGGGAATCGACGCGAATCGCCTCGCGCTCTGGGGCGACAGCATGAGCGCCGCAGAAGTGATCGTGGTCGGCGCCGTCGATCCGCGCGTGAAAGCGATCATCGCGCAAGTTCCTGCTTGCGGGGACAACCCACCGCCAGCCGACCCAGATGGAGCGCTCTTCGCTGAGCTCGCGGAAAAGCTCTTGCATGGAGACGTCAGTGGCAATCCCGAAAATACCTTCGGACCGATGCCCGTCGTGTCGAGCGATCAACGAGGCACGCCGTCCTTACTCAAGGCGCTCACGGCCTACCGCTGGTTCATCGAACACGGCTGCCGCTTTGGTTCGAAGTGGGAGAACTCGGCCACGCTAGTCGCGCCCGCCACGCCCAACGCCGTGTTGTGCGCGCCTCATCTCAAGGCGCCCCTGCTGATGGTCCTTTCACCTGAAGACGAGATGGGCGGCTGCAAGCCGAGCATCGCGCGCATGGCGTTTGCGGCGGCACCGGAGCCCAAACAGCTGTTCGAAACGAGCGGCGGTCACTTCGGTATGCTGTATCACCCGAGCGCGGAGTTCGACGCCGCGAGCCGCGTGCAGCGCGAGTTTCTACTCCGGCACCTGTCGTAACGGCTAAACCTTCTCGCTCACGCTGGCGACGATCTCCCGCTGCCCGTCAGCAGGACGGCCAAATCGATCCCGCCGCTTTTAGCAGCTCGCTCAGGTTCAGGTCGATGGCGCCCAGGGACTGAGGATGCATTCAGTGCATGATCGTAGGGCTGCTCATGCGAGAAATGCGAGCCAAGGCGCTTGGGCTGTAGCGTGTCGCAGCAGGCGCGCCGCCGAGTGCCGAATTACGCGACATATACGCAAGTAATGCATGCGAAGTGAGTACAATGCACTTCCGGCATCTACAAGTGAGCCGTATGTTGCCCTCCGGTCACAAGCAAGGAGGCTCGCATGTTCGTTGTCATTGGCGCTTCAGGGAATACGGGTTCGGTCGTAGCTGAGACGCTGCTCGCGAAGGGTAAGCCGGTGCGCGTGCTCACGCGCAGCGCGGAGAAAGTGAAGAAGCTCGCCGAGCGCGGGGTAGAGGTCGCGCTGGGCGATCTGAGCGATTCGGCGTCGCTGGTACGCGCGCTCGAAGGTGCGGAGGGTGTCTACTTGCTCTCCCCACCCGACATGCACGCCAAGGATTTCATCTCGGAGCGAAAGGCTCTGTTCGAGCCGGTGGCCACGGCGCTGAAGAGCGCGCGCGTCGGGCACGTGGTGTTCCTGTCCTCGACCGGTGCGCAGCACGAGAAGGGCACGGGCATCATCACTTCCCTGTATTGGGCCGAGCAGGCGCTGAAGAAGACCGGGCTACCCGTTACGTTCGTGCGCGCCGGCTATTTCGTGGAAAATTGGGCCGCCGTGCTGCCGGTCGCGAAGAAAGACGGCGTGCTGCCGACCTTCCTGGTCGGAGACAAACCGATCGCGATGTTGGCGGCGCACGATATCGGCGTCGCCGCAGCGCAAGCCTTGCTCGACGGGCCGCGCGGCACGCGCATCATCGAACTCGCGGGCCCGGTCGACGTGAGCCCGAACGACGTCGCTGCCGCACTCTCCACCCTGCTCGGGCGCAAGATCCCGGTCGCGGAGACGCCGCTCGACGCCGTGGTGCCGACCTTCACGTCCTTCGGCGCGTCGCAGAACATCGCCACGCTGTACCGGGAAATGTTCGCCGGTCTGCGTGACGGCACCGTGGCACGCGAAACCAAAGGCACCGAATTGATCCGCACGACCACGCCTCTCGCAGACGCGCTCAAACCCCTGCTCGTTTGAGTTCGGATTGACCCGAACTTGGGTGAGCTCGGACCTGAGCCGACGCGCCGCATGGTGCCGAGGCTCATTGAGCTCGTTCCAGCCAGACCGATACCTCACCCGGAGCCTCACCGCGTTCGACGTGCACGATGCGGGGGCGGCAGCAGAGCGAACAATCCTCGACGTAGCTCTGCTCTTCGCCCCCGCCGAGATCGACGTAGAGCTCCTCGCGCTGGCCACAGAAGGGGCACTCGACCTCCGAGGTGTTCGCGCGCTTTTTCACAGCCTCTCAAGCCATTCTAGCAGCGGTGGCGCGCGTGCGGTCCCGTTGCAAACTCAGGAGCGTCTCCCTGCGCGCGGCCGAGTTCGCTGTCGAAGCAAGTGCGGCCGAGTTCGCTGCCGAAGGAGGTGACGATCGTAACGAGCGTTACTTGCTCGGGCGTCGCCAAGTGGTCGAAACGCTGGTTTTTTCGTGGTTTTTCGAGCGAGAGTGGGCGGAAATTCCCAAAAACCAAGTAACACGCGTTACTTGGTTTTCGGCGCACCGACCACGCCACGGCGCCCTGCAATCCTCGTGCGTGCAACGGTCGCGGCGCGCGCTCGAGCCATTTTTCGAGCGCAAGCCTCGGCAACCCGTCGCACGCCGTAGGCATCGCCGAGTGTGGGGCAGGGCTAGCCGAGGTCGAGCGCGCCGGTGATGACGGTCGGGTCTTGCGATTGACCGAATTCGTTGCTGTCGACGCCGAAGGCTTGTTGAATCGAGACGAGCAGGCGATTGCTGGGTGTGCCGTCCGCGCCGAGGTCGATGTGCCGGCCGCCCGTGAGTTTGCCGCCCCAGCCGCCGGCGAGCACGGTTGGGATTTGGCGCGAGCTGTGTACGGCGGGGTCGCCCATGTCACTCATGGCAACGAGCACCGTTTGATCGAGCAGGCCGGCCTCGGAGAGCCGCTGCACGATGCGCGCGACCTTGGAGTAAGCGTAGCGATTTTGGCGGCCGAGCATGGCCCACGTACTCGGGTCGCCGCCTACGCCAGCGCGGCCGGCCGTCGCATAGCGATGCGCGACGTCGATGTGCACGTCTTCCGGCAATACGGGATCGAAGCCGGTGCGGCTGAGATCGGCCAGGAACAGGGTGCCGAAGCGCGTGACGTCGCAAGCCATCGCCTGCACGAGCAGGTCGATTTGCAAATTGGTGATCGTCTCGAAGTACGGCTCGCCCTTGTTGTAGGACTCGATGAACGGGTAGAGGCTCGGGTCAGGCGCGCTGGGCAAGGCGCAGTTCAGCGCTTGGCCATTCACGCGCTTTTCGAGGTCGCGCAGCGCGGCGGCATGTTGATCGATCTTGTCTTTTTCGGCGGCCGGCACGCGCGCCGCGAGCGCGTTCAAATCCGCGGTCCAGTAGTCGAGCAGGCTCTTGCCGATCTGCCGTTCGCGATCGGCGCGGGCGATCGCGGCGGGGTCGCTGCCGACGATCCACTGGGCGAACGCCTTGTTGAAAGTGTCGCTCGGGTCAATCACCTTGGGCAACGCGCTGCCGCCCTTGGCGTAGGAGATGCACCAATCGAGCTGCGGGTCTGCGAGGCCGACGCCGAGCACGAGGCTCGAGAGCGGTGTGCTCTGGCCGAGCCCTTGCTCGACGGCCAAGAACTGATCGAGCGAGGAGTTGTCGCCGTTGGTGCCGCTGCCGGTGAGGATCACGCGCGACGCGTCGTGGCCGGTGGTGCCGGCCTTGATGCCCGCGGTGAGGTCGAGCCCCTCGAGCGCGACGATGTTCTGGCGAAAGCTTTGTCCGAACGTGGCCGCGTCGTCGAACGGGCTCAAGACCGCGTTTTCGTAGCTGATGTTGAAGCCGGTTTGCGGCACCCAGAGCTCGCGCGCCATGCCGTGCGGCATGTACACGCCGATGAAGTAGCGCGCGGTGGGCGCCGCTTGCGCGCGCAGCGGAGCGCTCGGACGGAGCAGCGTCGCGGCCGCGCCCGCGCCGAGGGCCGTCAACGCCGCGCGGCGGCTGATTTTGCGCGGGGCCGTCAGCGATACGGTCATGGTGAGCGCCTCCAGGCGAACACGTCGCTCTTCACGAACTCCAAGAACAGCCCGGTGAGCGACGCGCGGCGTTCGAGGGGCGCTGTTTGCATTGCGTCGGCGAAGGCGTCTTCCACCTTGACGTCGGTCTGGCCGGCTGCGAAGCGCACGACCTGGCGCGCCGCGCAATGCTGAGCGTCGCTCGAAGTGGCGAGCGCGCGCGACAGGGCGACGCTATCTGCGAGCTGCAGGGTTTGCCCGTCGAAATTGACGCTACCGCTGGTGTCGATGGGTTTGCCGTTCTCGTGGCTGCGAAAGCGACCCACGGCGTCGAAGTCCTCGAACGTGAAGCCCACGCCGTCGAGCGCGTTGTGACACTGCGCGCACTGGGGATCCAAGGCGTGCGCGGCGAAGCGCTCGCGCGTGGTCGCGGTCGGATCGGGCGGTGGCAGGTGTACGTCGAGGCCGAGCTCTTCCGGCAACGTAATGTGCTGGCAAAGCACGCGGATCAGCACGGCCTTGCCGCGTAACACGGGCGCGCTCTCGTCCTCGTGCGCGAAGGTGGCGAGGAAGCTCGCTTGTTGCAGGATGCCCGAACGGCCGAGTTGGTCGAGCGCGACGCGCGCGCCGGGCGGAGTCGGTTCGATGCCATAGAAAGCGGCGAGGCCGCTCGGGATGATGCTGTAGCCGCCCGCGAATAGCATCGATAGTGAGCCGTTTTGCTGGGCGAAGATGTCGTCGATGAAGGCGTTGGTTTCGTCGAGCATCGCGCCGCGCAGCGTGGTCCAGTCGTTCACGACGCTGCTCGACTTGGCGAGCCCGCTCAGGCGCACGATCCCGAGCCACTCCTCGACGAAGCGACGATACAGAAAGCGCGAGCCCGACTGTTGCATCAGCCGAACGGCTTGCGCTTCACGGCTCGCGCCCGAACGGAGTTCGCCGCGCGCGGCGGCGTCGAGCAGCGTGTCGTCCGGCGGAGTGCCGCTGATCAAGAAAGCCAGCTCGCTCGCGAGTTCTTCGTCACTGAGCGCGACGTCACCGCTCGGCATCGACGCGCCGAGCGTGGTCGCGTACAGGAATTTCGGCGAGGCGAGCAGCGCGCGCAGCACGACCGCCACGCCGTCGCCGAACATTTGGCCGCTCGCGCCGAGGTCGAACAAAGCTTGCAGCTGCCCGACTTCGGCGTCGGTTGCCACGCGCCGGAACGCGAGCCGAGCGAGCGCCGCGATGGTGGCGCTCTCACAGGCTTGGTCGCCGACCGCCGCCGTTTTGGCGCAGGACGGAAAGGGCGCATGCCCGAGATCGAGCGTGCTCGTGGCCGCCTGCGCCGCGTCGTACAGGCTGCCGAGCGTGAGCGAATCGACCGTCTGCGCTTCATTGCGGGAGTAGTCGTTTTGTCGCGCGTCGGGCGGGATCTTCCGGCTGAGGCCGATCTCCGCGCCGAACAGGCTTGCGGCCGCGGCGTCCAGCTCGGGGCTGCTCAAGCGCCGAACACCCGGCGCGAGCCGTTCACTGACGACTTGTTCGGGTTGCTGCGCGGGCAACTTATCGCCGTCGCCGCAGCCGAGCAGGCCGATACCGAGCGAGAACAGCCAAGGAACGCGCGAGTTCATGCGCCGCCTTCTCCGCCGAGGCCACCGCCGCCGAGACCGCCGTTCCCGCCGAGGCCACCGCCTCCGCCCGCACCGCCGCTGCCCGCTTGTCCGCTTTGACCTGCCTCGCCGCTACTCGGAGTGGCGGGAGGAAGCGGCGCGCCGTCGATGAAGCCGACGTCGTCGAACCAGCTGTCGACGGGCAGATCGGCCGTCTCGTAAGCAAACTCGATCGACATGATCTTTTGCGGATCGAAGATGACCTGCGTGCCGAAGCTACGCTGAATGAATAGATGCCAGGGTAGCTCGATCGCGGTCCAATCCGGCGTGAGCGAGATCCAGGTGCCGTGCGTGTCGTAACAGACTTCCCCCGTGCTCGGGTCGCACTTGCCGCCGTACATCACGTCGATCACCTCCGGCATCAAGAGCTCCACGCGCACGAGCCCGCTGCCCTTGGCGTAGAAATGAAAGCCGCTGAACTTGGCCGCGTTATATGGACAGCGAATGCCGTTCGCCAGGTGCGTGATGTTGGCGGCGAACTCGGCGCCCCAGTCCGTGTAACCGGCGGCCGTGAGGTGCGCGGCGAACTGGGAGCCGTTCACGCCGCCGGGTAGCGGCGTGAAGTCCATCGGTTGGTTCATCATGCCGCTGGTCGCGTCATGCCCGGGAAACCAATACGCTTCGCGTTCGGGCTCGGGCACCGCCACGCTGTCACCGTCCTCGAAGTCGTCGACCAACGCGACCGTGCCTTGCGGCACGTTCACGCACACGTCCGCGGGACCCGTGGACACATCCGGTCCGGCGTCGAGCACGGGTTCGATCACACCCGCGGCGCCGCCGAACACACCGCTCGGCAAACTGCTCGTGTCCTGGCTCGCGCTTGGACCGTCCGCGCTGCATGCGGAGCCGAGCCCGAGCGCCCCGAGCACCGCGAGAGGGAATAGAGTCCTGAGTCGCCGGCCAGCCATCGGCTCAATATATGACCAACTCGTTCGAACGCCATTTGAAAATCGTCGGGCAAGCTCGAGTGCTTCGTGGCGATTGTCGATTTTACGTCACGCGAATCGGCGGGCAGTGCCACTCACACGGTGCGGAGATCGCTACGGCATGCCGAGATCGACGTTCACGGTCACCACACTGCTCGAGCTCAAGATGAAATAGCTCGTCACCTGAGTGGCGTTGACGAGTGAAAGGGCATCGGTAGCCGAGCGATAGACGGGAACGGTGATGGCGTACTCACCCGGCTGCAACGCTGAGTACGTCGCGCAGCTGCAGCCGGGGCTTGCATGAAGCGTCGCTGCGTGTCCGTCG
>DASYCR010000481.1:0-2241 GCA_036500095.1 Polyangiaceae bacterium | reverse complement strand
CTGCTGCTCGGCGTGGCCGTGACCAGTGAGTGGTTCGGTGCCGGCTTCGAGCACGTCGTCGACGACGCGCGTTGGGAAGCGATCACCAAGCCGCACACGTCGCTCTCCGAATGGGCCGATCCCAATGACCCGGTCTGGTCGCTCCCGCCGACGTCAGCGTGCGTCGAACGCGCGACCATGCCGGATCGAGTTCTCTTCACGGCCATGAAGTGGGAGTACAAGAGCGCGGACGAGTGGGTCACGGGGCTCCGCGGCGTAGTCAGCGCGATTGTCGGCCATTTCCCGGAGGTGCGGCAGATCGACCTCTTGACCATGATCCGTGCGCCACACAACGCATCGTGCGGCAATCAGATGAGCGTCGTCGAGCCGTTCGTGGACGAAGCCGTCGCGCGCGTCGCCGCCGAGCAACCCGCGCTCGTCAAAGTCGGCGCAAAGCTGGAAGCGCCGAGCTGCGAGCTGTTCAAAAATGGCGGACCGCACTTCACGGACGCGGGGCGCGTTGAAATCGCGAGATACGTCGGCGCGTTCTACGCGGCCGAGCGCTGACGCCGCTCACGGAATCGTGACGGTCACGTTGTCGAACTCGACCTGCTCGCCGTCGGCACCTAAACCGATGCCGCCGTTGGGGACGTACAAGCTCGGATCGTCCACGTAAGCTGATGCCGTGATGTCCGGAATGCTGATGACCTGCGTTCCGTTCAGCCAGGCCGTTGCGGTCTTGCCCGCGATGCTGAGCTTGAGCGTATACCAGGTGCCGGCGGTTACCGTGATGCCGAGCGCAGAGTCTTTCAACTTGTTGGTCGAGCCGGTGCTGAGGCTCGTGCCGCTGCCGCCGGGTAGCTTGACCTTGCCGCGCAGGGTCAGATTCGAGTCATCGAGCGTCAAGTTGTAGTAGTTGCTGTCATCCAGCACGCGGGCAAAGATGATCGCCTGGCCTACGCTGCTGACGAACTTGACCTGGGCTTCGATGGTTTGGTCCGACCAAGCGTAGTCACCCGCGGCGAAGATCACGCTGTTGTTCGAGCTCGATGCGGCTGTGAGCACCTTGCTCGTCCCGTCCGTCGTGATCGTCCAGAGCGACGCCATGGTGGCGTCGGACGCCAGCCACTCCGGACACGTGAGCTCGCCGTCCTCGAAATCGTCAAAGAAAGTCTCGCCGTTCGGGCCAGTCCAATTGCAGCCGTTCGGGGCGCCGGCGGCGCTCGGTTGACCGGCTTGTCCGGCGCCTGCTTGACCCGTGCCGCCTGCGCCGCTCCCGCTTGCACCCGCGGTGCCGCTGCCACCGACCGAAGTGTCACCAGCAGTGTTGGCTCCAGCGGTGTTGGTGCCTGCGGTGCCGGTCCCGCCGGTCGTGCCCGCTGCGCCGCCGGTCGTCGCGGCGCCGGCTTGCCCGCCGGTGGTCGTGGTTTTGTCGGAGCTCGCGGAGCCTGCGGAGCACGCGAGCGCCAAGCTCGTGAACGCTAAGGCGAGGGCGGTCGAAAAGGGCGGCAAGCGTCGGCCTTCGGGCATGGTATCGACATAATGCGAGAGCCGCGGGGTTCGATCACAGTCGCGGTTTTTCAGCTCAAATTATGGCTCGTTGCGCCGTGCCGGCTGCTAGACACCACGAGCAGCATGCTCCGTCGTTTCGTGTATGGACTCGCGCTACTGGCGTTGGACTGTAGGCAGCCACCGCCGCGAGTCACGACGCCGGCCGCGCGTTCGTCGTCGTCGTCGCCGGCGAGCGCGGCCCTCAAGAGCCCGTTCGACGTCGCTGGAAGGCGCGCGCTGATCGGCCGAGAGCTACCCGAGCCGCCCGCTGAAACCGTCGAAGAGCCGATCTCGAACGTGACCGGGGTCTCATTTTACACGGACGCCCGGCATTCGGTGATCGACCCGCAGCTCGAAGCCGCGAATCGCGCAGAGCTCGCGCCGTTACGCCAGTACGTGAAGCGCGTGACTCGGCTCGCGGACGCTTTCGTCGAGAGTCGTCCCGCGCGCAGCGCGTACGCCGCGCAAGCTGGACACGCGCTCGGCCGTTGGGCGCGCGCGCGCGCGTTGCTCGGCAACGCGAACCACCAGGGCGAGTACGAGCGCGAGTGGACACTCGGAGGGCTCGCGCTCGCCTATCTCAAAGTACAGCCTGACGTCGACGCGGGCGACGATACTGCGATCGGCGGATGGCTCTGCAAAATAGCCGAGCAGGTGGAGCCGTACTACGCGCGACCCGAGCTCGAATCGGCCCGCAACAATCATGCGTAT
>DASYCR010000480.1:0-4089 GCA_036500095.1 Polyangiaceae bacterium | reverse complement strand
CCCTTTTTTACCGCGAGTGATACGCCGCGCAACGCGCGCACCACGACCTTACCGAGTCGGTAGTCCTTCGTCGCCGCGTCGATCGAAACGATCTGATCCATTGGGGTCCTGTGCTAGCGAGCTAAATTCGAGACATTTTCGAAAAAATGTCTTAGTGACTAAAAATCTCTTCCGCTTGACGTCTTAGTGACTAAGATAGTGAGCATCCACTGTCAAGCATGGATCGCCGCCCCCATACTTCTTAATAAATGCCGGTGAAGGACAAGTCCAAACGCAAGCGCCTGATCGACGCGATCTCGGATGAAGGCCGCAAGATGAGCACGCAGACCGTGCTCTTCCATACTGCCGTCGCCGATCGCCTGGGGCTGAACCCTTCGGATCACAAGTGTGGGGATTTGATTATTAGCCAATCCGAACCGATGACCGCCGGACGCCTGGCGGAGATCACGGGGCTTAGCACGGGCGCCATCACCGGCGTGATCGACCGCTTGGAGCAGGCGGGCTTCGTGGTACGCGCGCACGATCCGAGCGATCGGCGTCGCGTGGTCGTCCAACCGACACCGGAACGCATGCCGGACCTGCGCCGCTTTTTCGAACCATTGCGCGCCGCGATGCAGGCCGTCTGCGAGAAATACAGTGAGCAAGAGCTCGAGCTCTTGATCGACTTCATGCAGCGCTGCCGCGAGGTCTCCGCGCAGCAAGTGCGGCGCCTGCGGGACGAGCCGAACGAACCACGCCGGTCCGCGCCGAGCGCGGAGCGCCCTGCCCGCCCCGCTCGCCGCGCGCCTTGACGTTCCTCGACCGGCGGTTATCGTGCGATTCAAATGCTGGTCGACCAAATCAAGGCGCGCATGTTCCAGGCGATGAAGGCGGGAGCCATCGTCGAAAAAGAGATTTTGCGCGTCGCGATGGGCGAAATCACCACCGACGCCGCGCGCGTCGGCAAGAAGGGCGACGACGAAGAAGCGTCCGCCATTTTGCGCAAACTCATCAAGTCGAACGACGAGACGCTGGCCGCGCTCGCCGAGGGCGATCCGCAGCGCGACGTGCTCAAGCAAGAGAACGACGTGCTCGCCTCTTTCTTGCCGAAGAGCCTCGACGTCGACGCGATTGTCGCCCTGCTCGCGCCCGTCGTCGAGCAGATCAAGGCCGCCGGCAACGACGGCCAAGCCACCGGCGTCGCCATGAAGGAGCTCAAGAAATCGGGCGCCGTCGTCAACGGCAAGGACGTTTCCGCCGCCGTGAAGCAGCTGCGGGCAGGCTGAATCTGCCACGGCGTGCGCGCGCTCCAGGCTCGCCTGACTGAGCGATCGCGTCGCGCATCTCCACAATAGTGAAGCGTTCACGGAATAGAACGCGCTGTTCGCATTTTTCTCTGCTCGCCCTGACGCACACGCGCTTGCGACGGCCGAGCGGATCGGAGAGGCTAGCCGAGCCCACGCGAGTCGTTGCTCGCGGCCGGACGGAGGTTTCTAGGTGCCCATGTACAAGCTGATTGCCGTTGCGCCGGTGCTCCTGCTCACGGCGCTCGAGTTCGGGTGCAGCGGGCAGGCTCCGACTACCTTGAGTGGTAGCGGAATGGATAGCGTCGCGGGCAACGCTTCGTCCGCCGGTGCGCCGGCGAGCGGCGGCATGAGCGGCGCGGCAGGAGCTACGGCCAGCGGCGGGACGACACCGAACGGCGGAGCCACCGCAACGGGCGGCGCGGGCGACGGAGCGACGAGCGGAGCGGGCACCGGCAACGCCGGCGCGAGTAACGGGGGCACCGCGGGCGACGGCAGCGCAGGCACGGCGAATGGCGGTAGCGCGGGATCCGCGACGGGCGGCAACGCGGGCACAGCGGGCACGGCAGGTATTGCGGGCTCCTCAGGCGCCGCAGGCAGCGGCGTCGTTTTTCCACCAGGCTGCACGTGTATGAACCTCGGCCCGCCCGCGTGCGCACCGACCGGCCACATCACATACACCCTCGCGAAATCGAGCAACCCGACCGCGACCGAGCAGTCGGCGTACGAAGCGATCACCTGCGCCATGGACGGCGCAGTCGCTTACTACAACTGCAATACGACGATCACGAAGCAACTGAATGTGACGTACGTGCCAAGCGTGCCGACGGCGGACGGCAACATCAACGGCGCGGTTCGCTTCGGCGGCACCAGCTACATGGAGTGCGTCACCGGCATGCACGAGATAGCCCACACCGTCGGCGTCGGCACCGCCTCCAATTGGGGCACCTACTCGGTAGGTGGCGTTTTTACGGGCACGAACGCGATCACGCAGTTGCGCGCGATCACCGGTGTCGACACGGACGTGCTCCACTCCGACACCCAGCACTTTTGGCCGTATGGCCTCAACTACACGAGCGAAGCACACTCGACCGCGGATCTGATCGACCATTGCATGATGGTGACGGCGATCCGCAAAGATCTCGGGCTAGAGTAGCCGCGCCCGCCAGCGCCACGCCGCCCTCGCTCAGCCGAGGTTCAGCTTCTCGAGCTGGAGCATCGCGTGCAAGGCTTCCGCGTCGAACGACGCGCGCTCCTTGCGATGCAACCAAGCCAGCCCGCGCGCGCTGAGCAGCGGCTCGCGCACGAGCGCGAGTTGCGCGCGGCGCGGTCTCACTGCTTCGAACAGCGGCTTGGGGCGTGGATTGAGCGGTCGAGTGGGCGATTCCTGATGAGAGAATTTCTTCGCCAGCATGACTTCGAATTTTCGACGGTGCGAGCGTCGGCAACGCAACCGGAGTGTGTCCTTTTCGTATCTTCGCCGACGGAAGCGCCGAGAAAATACGCTGGCTCCGCAGTGAGAGCGCGACCTACATTGGACTTTCTTCGCCGTCTCCAGCGAGAACGTCGAGCGGCAAAACTGATCGGCGTTCTAGCGGCTCGTACGCCGCGCGCGTTTGCGCGCTGCGCGCGCGAGCGCGTCGTCGATCAGCGTGCTGACCAGCTCGCGCGCGGCGACGCCGCTGTGCGCCCAAAGTTTGGGAAACATCGAGATCGCCGTGAACCCGGGCAGCGTGTTGATCTCGTTGACGTAGAGCTCGCCGTCATGAGCCAGGAACAGGTCGACGCGCGCAAGCCCCTCGCACTCGAGTGCCGCGAAAGTGGCGAGGGCCAACTCCTGCACGCGTGCGGTTTGCGCCGGCGAAATCTGCGCGGGAATCTTGCTCACGACGCCACTGTCGTCCACGTACTTGGCATCGTATGAGTAGAAGCCGTCCGGGTGATCGATCACGATCTCACCCGGCACCGAGGCGCGCGGCTGATCGCCGCCGAGCACCGCACATTCGATTTCCCTCGGGTGATCGAGACCCCGCTCGACCACGAGTTTTTCGTCGAACAGGAAAGCGTGGAGGACCGCGGCCTCGCTGGCCTGCGGCTCGAGCACACGGCGCACGCCCACCGACGATCCAAGATTGGCCGGCTTCACGAACTGCGGATAGCCGAGCGCCGCGAGCCGCCGCGCGACGGCAGCGGGTTCACGCTGCCATTCGAGCTGGCGCACCGTTTCGTACGGCAAAATGGGGAGCCCCGCTTGCAGCAAGAGCCGCTTCATCACGTCCTTGTCCATGCCGACGGCAGAGCCGAGCACGGCGGCGCCCACGTAAGGCACTCCAGCCAGTTCGAGCAAACCTTGGATCGTGCCGTCCTCGCCCATGGGTCCGTGCAAGACCGGAAACACGACGTCCACGCCGAGGCCACTCTGCTCGTCGACGCGCACGATGTGCTCACCACCGCGCTCGGGGTGTGGTGGTAGGAGCACGCCAGGCATCGCTTCGTTCAGCTTGACGAGCCGCGGGTCGCGCGATGAGCCGAGCAAGAGCGCCGCCTCTTGCAGGTGCCAGCGACCGCTCTTGTCGATGCCGATCAGGATCGGCTCGTAGCGCTCGGGGTCGAGTGACTCGAGCACGAAGCGCGCCGAAAGCAGCGAAATTTCATGCTCCGCCGAGCGCCCGCCGAAGAGTACGGCGACGCGGAGCTTTGGAGCGGAGGTCATCAGAACCAGTATATCTGCGCGTACGACAGCATACCGGCGGAAATATCGAAGTAGTAGGAACCGCTCACCTTGGGCGGCAGCGGCAAAGTCCCA
>DASYCR010000479.1:0-2181 GCA_036500095.1 Polyangiaceae bacterium | reverse complement strand
GTCAGCGTCGGCTCCGTGCGCTCTTGACCCCCGCGCGCCGAATGCCGAAGCGCGACGCGAATGCGCGCCAAGAGCTCGCCCGTGCCGAAGGGCTTGGTCAAATAGTCGTCGGCTCCGGCGTCGAGCGCGCGGATCTTGTCGCTCTCCTGCCCGCGCGCGGACAGCACGACGATCGGCGCCGTCGCCCACTCGCGCAGGCGCTGCGTCACCTCCAAGCCGTCGATGTCCGGCAGGCCCAGATCGAGCAGGATCAAATCGGGATTGTAGGCCGCAGCCTGACTCAGCCCCTCGGCGCCGGTCGCGGCATCCGCCAAGCGATAACCGTGGCTCGACAGCGAGGCGCGCAAGAACTTCAGCATTTGCGTATCGTCCTCGACGATCAATAAAAGCGGCATCAGCTCGCTCATCGGCCGACGCTCCCGAGCTCACCTCGTTCGGAGTCTTCCAGCGCGCCCTCGGATACGTCGAGCGACGGCGGTTCTCCGTCGAGGGGTAGGCGAAAGCGAAACACGGCGCCGCCGCCCGCGCGATTCTCGACTCGCAGCTCACCGCCGTGCGCCACCACGATGCCGCGACAGATCGCCAGTCCGAGTCCGACACCGCCGTCCCCGGGATGACCGCGGTAAAACTTCTCGAAAATTCGAAGCTCGTGCCCCGCGGGGATGCCGGGGCCGTGATCGCAGACTTCGACGTCCACCGCTTGCGAACGCAGCTCCGCGCGAATCTCGAGCGGCGCGCCGTCCGGCGTGTATTTCGCCGCGTTTTCCAGCAAATTGACCAAGACTTGCTCGATCAATACCGCGTCGAGAGGAACGAGCGGGAGATCCCTCGCGAGTTCCACGGAGACCGCGCGACCCTTCAGCGCGTCATCGCTGCGATTGAGCGCAGAGCCGATCACCTCTTCGAGAGGTTGCCACTCTTTGTTCACGCGTAGCGCGCCAGCCTCGAGTCGCGTCATGTCGAGCAGGTTGCGTACCAGCCGATTGAGGCGCTGTGCTTCCTGCAGGATCGTCTCCGTGAGTTCCTTGCGCGTCGCAGCGCTCAGCGTGTCCTCGAGCAAGGTGCTGGCCGCACCGGTCATCACCGCCAGCGGCGTGCGCAAATCGTGAGACACCGAGCTCAGCAGGGAATTTCTGAGCTGCTCGGCCTCCATTTGCAGCTCCGCCCGCTGCGCCTCCTCGGCGAGCTCGGTGCGCTCGATGGCGCCGGCAATCTGGCTGGCAAACGCCGACAAATGCTGGCGCGCTTCCGGGTCGCTCAGGCGGCTTTCTAGACCCGAACCCACGCGCAGCACCGCGACGGTGCCGCGCGAGGCAACGAGCGGCAAATATAGCGCGCGCGCCGACGGCAAGGTGTCGGTAGTCAGCCCGGCGGATCGTGCGTGCTGCCAAGCCCAATCGAGCGCTCTCTGATCTGCGTCGTCCAGCGGCGTCGCGGAATGCTCCCGAGCCGGTTTGAGCGCAGCATGGCCCTCGTCGGCGACGAATAGCGTGCTCTCCACGCCGAGCGCGTCGTTCAAGCGTCGCTCAGCGATCTGCGCGATGTCCTGAACTTGTCGGGTGGACGCGAGCTCCTCGCTCAATGCATACAGGCTGGCCGTGCGCTGCTCGCGCTGGCGCGCGGCCTCCGCTTGATCACGCACGCGGCGCGTCAGACCGCTAATCACCGCGGCGACCAGGAACATCACGCCGAACGTCGTGATGTGGCTGAGATCCCGCACCGCGAGCGTGTAGTAAGGCGGAATGAAAAAGAAATCGAAGCACAAAACACCGAGCACCGCGGCCAACATGGAGGGCGCATAGCCGAAGCGCATGGAGACCAACACGATGCCGAGCAGGTAGACCATCACCACGTCCGGCAGCTGCTCCCGGCTGAAGAACGCGGACGCGACGGCCGTCGACAGCCCTGCGCTCAGCGCCGCGGCCGGCAGTGAGAATCGCTCGAGCGTGATCCGCGGCATGTGCTGAGCCTAACCCAGCCGCGGAGCTCACGCTGGCCGGCTGGGAGCGACCCGAGCTCCGATCTTCACGGTCGATTCGCCGGTCGTGCGCGGCTGCAAGATGCGGCCGCGCGGTTCGTGCATTGCCGCACGAGCCGCTGAGTTCGCCGCGGTTTCGCCCGCGCATTCGCGGGTGGCACACGCCGTGCAGCAGAGGCGCGCAGAAACCATGGGAACCGAAG
>DASYCR010000478.1:0-5976 GCA_036500095.1 Polyangiaceae bacterium | reverse complement strand
CACGACCGCCCCGCCGTCGTGCAAACGACGCACTTCGTCGCCGCGCTCGGCGGGCGCGATTTCCGGCCGAAGATGATCGATGTCGAGGGCGCGTCCGATCGCCTCGCAGGTTTCGCGCGCGTCGCCCGAGATGAGCACGGGCTCGACCGCGACGTCGAGCAGGTGCTGCACGGCTGCGCGCGCGCCAGGACGCAGCCCGTCTTGCAACCCCAAGAGTCCGATCAGTCTGCCGTCGAGCGCGACCAAAAGCACGCTACGACCCATGGTCTCTAGATCGGAAATGCGTGATTCGGCTGCAGCCACGCTGATCCGCTCGCGGAGCATCAACGCGCGTGAACCGACGACCAGTGGCTGCCCGCTCGACGCGATGGCCGTTACGCCCAGGCCCGCTTGCGTGGTCGGGCTGCGCACGCCGTCCGGGCGCACGCCGCGCGCGCGCGCCGCGCGGAGTACCGCGGTGGCGAGCGGGTGGCTTTCGCCGCCCTCCGCCCCACACACGAAAGCCAGTACCTGCTCGGGGTCGGACGTGCCGAAGGCCTCGATGTTGGCTACCTCGGGCTCACCGAGCAGCAGCGTGCCGCGCGCACAAAAGGCGGTAGCGGATACGCGCCCCGAGCGCTCGAAAGCGTCCGCCGAGCGGAAGACGATGCCGCGACGCAGGGCTTCCAGCACGCCATGAGCGACGTACAAGCTGCCGATTTCGGCGATGCCCGGATGAGCGAAAGCGGCCAGCACCGAGACGGCGAGCATGGCGATCGCGAGCGGCTCCGAATTGCCCGCGAACGCCGCGAGCGCCGCGAAGCCCGCGATGAACGGCGCGATGCGCACCGCGAGGATGCGCCCTGAGCGAGCGAGCGGCGTGTGCAGATCGGCGCGTCGACGCGGATCGTTGGTGAGCCGCATGAACGCGCGGTCGAAGCCGGCCCAGCCGACCACGGCGCGCAGCCGGCCGCTCACGACGTGGGCGCCTGCGACGATCGAGTCTCCCTCCCGCCGTTGTGACGGCACGCTCGCGCCGAGCCAGGGCAAGAGCTCGGCGCTACCGGCCGTGATGGTCGCGTCGACCGGCACCGTTTCCCCGGATTCGACCACGATTTCCTCGCCGGGTCGCAGATCGCTGGCCCGCACCAGGGCGAGCTCTTCGCCGACCACGCGGTTGCACTTTTGTTCGAGGGTCGCGCTGATCGTCTGCCGTTCGAGGTCGAGCGGCTGACGCTTGCGTCGCAGCACGACCGAGCCGGCGGCGGCGCCGGCCGTGATCAGCGCAGCCAGCGTGATCGCGCTGGAGGTGTGCGGACTGTCGTCGAGCCGCGCGGAGACGGCCACGACGCTCGCCGCGATCGCCGGAGCCAGTAGCGCGATGGGATGCAGCTCGGTCTGATCGCGGGAACCCATCAACGATTCGGCCGAGAGCGAAACGGTTGCGACGCCCACCACGATCAACCTCGCGGCGAGGGCCATCGGCGAGTCGCCCGCGAGCGCGAGGGCGATCGAGAGCAGCGAGCCCAGCACGGTCAACAGGAGCAGCATGCCGCCCACGTCCATCGGCGCGATCACCTCGTCGACGTGCGAGATGCGGCTCGGACGTGACTCGCGCTCCGCGTCGTACTCGAAATCCGGCAGTTCCGAGGGGCGCGTCGCCGCTTCGAGCAGGTCGTCGCGGGCGATCGACGCGAGCGCTCGCGCGTTGTGTGGGGCCGACTCCGAGTCTCGAGCCGCCTCGCTCGCCGCGCTGCGCGAACGATGCGCGCGGACAGCCTCGCCGTCACGCGGGATCGGCAGCGGCGTGCCGGTGGCGCTGGCGTCGAAGCGCTCGCGACACGCTGGGCTGCAAAAATATCGAAAGCGCTCGCGCAGGAACGCGACGCGCGCTGCGCGCAACGGATCGACGGGCGCGCCGCAACTCGAGCACGGCAGCGTGCCCTCGGCGCGCTGGAGAGACGCCTCGTCGGTTTCTTGTCCGAGCTCCATCGGGCGACGGGAAGCTATCCCGCGGCTCGAGTGCTGTCGAGGAAAGCCAGGCTTTGCCCCGTAACGCGATCAAGCCGAGTAGATCGAGAGCGCGCGTTCCAAGAGCCCGCAGGCTTCCTCGAGTTCGGCTTGGCTGACGATCAAGGGCGGCGAAAAGCGCAACGCTTGGCCGCCCGCGACCGTGACGAGCACGCCGCTGTCTTGCAGGACGCCCAGCACCTTGCGCGGGTCGATGCCTTCTCGCAGTACGAGTGCCTGCAAGAGTCCGCGTCCGCGCGAGGTCTCGACCAAGCGCGGGAATTTTTCTGCCGTGCGGCGCAGCAGCTCGGCCAGGATCTCGCCGCGCGCGACGGCCGCGCTCATCAGCCCGTCACTCTCGAGCACGGCCAACACCGCCAGCGCCGCTGCGGATGCCAGTGGGTTGCCGCCGAAGGTGGAGCCGTGACTGCCGGGAGGGAGCGCTTCCTCCAAAAATTTCTTGCACAGCATGGCGCCGATCGGCACGCCGCCGCCCAGCGCCTTGGCCAGCGCAACGACGTCGGGTTCGACTCCCTCGTGATGGAACGCGAGGAATTTCCCGGTGCGACCGACGCCGGTCTGCACTTCATCCGCCAACAGCAACGCGCCGTGGCGATCCGCGATGGTGCGCAGATCGCTCAGGAACCCCGCGGGTGCCGGCAATACGCCGCCCTCGCCCTGCACGGGTTCGACCAGAATGCCTGCCACGTCGGCGCCCATCGCGTGTTCGACCGCGGCCGAGTCGCCGTAGTCGACGTGAGTCACTCCCAGCAGCGGACCGAAGCCGTCCTTGTACTTGGGCTGACCCGTCGCGGCGAGCGCGCCGAGCGTGCGGCCGTGAAACGAGTTGTGGAACGCGATCACCCGCGTGCGCTCGATCTGACCTTTGGTGTGAAAGTAGCGCCGCGCGAGCTTCAGGGTCGCTTCAATCGCTTCCGTACCCGAGTTGCAAAAAAACGCGCGATCCATGCCAGCCAGATGGCACACGCGTTCGGCGAGCTTCAGGTTGGGCTCATTGTAATAGTAGTTCGAGACGTGGATCAGTTTCTGCGCTTGCTCGGCGATCGCGGCGACCAACTTGGGGTGACCGTGACCGAGCGTGCTCACCGCGATCCCGGCGAACATATCGAGATAGCGCTTGCCGCTGTCGTCCCACAGCTGGCAGCCCTGACCGTGCGTGAACACGATCGGCGGTTGCCGGTAGTTCGGGTAGAGGTAGCGTTGACCGGTTTGGATCAGCGAAGCGGCGGACATTGCGGCGTTTCTAACTCAAGTTCGGCCCGTCCGCGAGGGACGGCGCTCGCGCGGCATGATGACGCACCCCCTGGGCGCCCCTGAACGGGGAGACTATGGTGAGCGCGGAGCAAAATCGTGGACGACGCGAGCCTTTGGCACCGCTTGGAGTTCTCGTTCACGATCGTTTTTCATTACTTGTTCCCGCAACTCACGATGGGGCTTGCGCTGCTGCTCGTGTTTTGGAAATGGCGGGCGTGGCGCCACGCCGACGAGGCGTGCGCGGTCGCAGCGCGTTTTTGGACGCGCATCTTCGCCATCAATTTCGTGGTGGGCGTCGTGACCGGCGTGCCGATGGAGTTTCAATTCGGCACGAACTGGGCGCGCTTTTCGCGCTTTGCGGGCGGCGTGATCGGCCAAACCCTGGCGCTCGAGGGCATGTTCGCGTTCTTCCTGGAGAGTGCGTTCGTCGGTGCGCTGGTCTTCGGCGAACGACGGCTCGGCCCGCGCCGGCACTTCTTCGCGGCGCTGGCGGTCTGCGTCGGGAGTTGGCTGTCGGGCTACTTCATCGTCGCCAGTAATGCGTTCATGCAATATCCGGTCGGTCATGCGTTCGCGAACGGCCTGCTCGTGATCGGCGATTTCGCACGTTTCGTGCTGAGCCCCTGGGCGCTCGTCGAATACGCGCACACCATGCTGGCGAGCGTCGTTACGGCGTCGTTCGTGGTCAGCGCGGTCGGGGCGTTCTTCTTACTGCGTGGCACGCACGGCGAGCAGGCGAAGCTCTACCTGCGCTGGGGCACGCGCGTCGGGTTCGTGGCCTCCGTCTTGGTCGCGTTTCCGAGCGGGGATCGCCAGGCCAAGCTCGTCGCCGAGCATCAACCCGTGGCGCTCGCCGCCATGGAGGGCCGCTTCGAGAGCGGGGCACACGCCGACCTCACCTTCATTGGTCAACCGAACGTGGGCGAGCAGCGCATCGACAACGCCATTCGCGCTCCGATGCTGCTCAGCGTTTTGGCTTATGGCACGCCCCAGCGCAGCGTGCTCGGGCTCAAGGCGTTCCCGCTGGAGCTTTGGCCGACCAACATCGAGCTCCTCTACTACGCGTTTCACATCATGGCTGGGCTCGGTACGCTGTTCATCGCGCTCACGGGCTACGCTGCATTGCAAGGTTTGCGCGGCAAGCTCGAACAACACCGTCCGCTCTTATGGGCGCTGATGCTGGCGTTTCCGTTCCCGTACATCGCCACCACCGCGGGTTGGTTGACCGCGGAACTCGGTCGCCAGCCGTGGCTCGTCTACGGCCTCTTTCGGACGCTCGACGGGACCAGCGCGAGCGTCAGCTCGGGCAATGTGCTCTTCACGCTGGTCGGTTTTTGCGGGCTCTATTTCGTGCTGGGCGTGCTCTTCATTTATTTGGTGGGGCGTGAAGTGTGGCATGGCCCGACGGAGTCGACGCATGGCTGAGCTCTGGTTCGTGCTGCTCGCGTTGATGCTGATCGCCTACTCGGTGCTCGACGGCTTCGACTTTGGCGCGGGTATCCTGCATTGTTTCGTGGCGGAGACGGACGCGGAGCGGCGCGCCGTGCTCGCCGCGATCGGTCCGTTCTGGGACGGCAACGAGGTCTGGCTGATCGCTTCGGGCGGCGTCTTGTTCGTGGCGTTTCCGCAGGTGCTCACCAGCGCGTTTCCCGCCTTTTACCTGGCGCTTCACCTGCTGCTCTGGTGCCTCATCTTGCGTGGCATCGCGATCGAACTGCGCAGCCACGTGGCAGACCCGCTGTGGCACGCCTTCTGGGACGCCGTGTTCGGACTCAGCAGCGCGCTCTTGGCGCTCGTGTTCGGCGTCGCGTTCGGCAACCTCGTGCGCGGTGTGCCGCTCGCCGAGAGCGGCGAATTTACGCTGCCGTTCTTCAGCGAGCTCGGCACGACGGGCATGGTCGGCTTGCTCGACTACTACACGGTCAGCGTGGGCTTCTTCTCGCTGGCGCTGCTGGCGCTGCACGGCGCGGAGTTTCTCGCGTGGCGTACGCAGGGCGCGCTCCGGCAACGCGCGCTCGAGCTCGGGCGTCGCGCGAGTGTGGTCGTGGTCGCGCTCGGGCTGCTCGTGTCTATCGAGACTCACTTCGTGCGGCCCGAGTTGATTCACGCGCTCTTGACGCGGCCGACGGCCTGGCCATTCATCGCCTGCGCGCTCGGCGGCGTGTTCGCGATCGCCTCGGCGCGTCGTCACGGCGACCACTGGGGCTTTCTGGGTTCGTCCGCGTTGATCGGCGGCGTGCTCGGCGCTGCGGCGGCTGGTCTTTTCCCGACCCTGCTGCACTCCACGCTCGACGCGCGCTTCGACCTCGATGCCCTGCGTCACGCGGGCGACAAGAGCGGTCTGCGCATCGCGCTCGTCTGGTGGCCAGTCGCGTTTTTGCTGGCCGTGAGCTACTTCGTCAACCTGTTCCGCGCCAACCGCGAACGCGTGGGCGAGTGACGGGGAGCTAACGGCGCGCCGCGATGAGCGCCTGCGCGGCCTCGACGAAACCCGCGCCGCGCTCGCCGGAGCACAGGTAACGCGGGGGTACGCTCGGCCGTCCACGCAAGTTTTTCACGCCAATCGTGGTGTGGAACGCGGCAAAACAGCTGGCGTCGTTCTCGCTGTCGCCGATGAACGCGTAGCGTCCGAGAATCGCGCTGGGATCCTGGCCGCCGAGCGCGTGAATCAAGCGCACCGTACCGGCGGCTTTGTCCGCGCAATCGAAGGTG
>DASYCR010000477.1:0-5480 GCA_036500095.1 Polyangiaceae bacterium | reverse complement strand
AGAGCGTCGCGCTGAAATCCGGACAGTTCAACTTTTGGGCACCCAAAACGGACTGCAACACCTACGACTCGTCGTGCCCCGTGCAGCTCAATCAGCTCGAGCTCACGCTGGCGGATGTTTCGCTGCCAGGTCTCGCCCTGGCTGGTTGGTCGCTGGTCCTCGACGGTCCCATGCTCACGCCCTCCGGAGAGATCGCCGTGACCGAGCCGCCCGAGCCCGACCCGACGTTCCTGTTCATGCTACCTCCCGGAATGCTCTTCGATGCGATCGGTGATATTCACTCTGCGCACGGAGCACTACCCGGCTTCGCGCTCGCGTCGGACAGCGAGAAGCACGCCGTGCTGGATTTGACCACGAACGAGGCTAGCATCGACCTCTCGCTGACCTCGACCGTGGACGGGCAACCCTTCGCGCTCAGCGGGACGCTCACGACCGAGACCGTCGTGGACGCCGCGCCCATGATCACGCCGCCCGTGCCGCTCGCGCTCGACGGGAGCGGCGGTCCACCGTGCCAAGCCGCCGTCGACTTGACGGCCGACGTGGCGTCTCCCGTCGGCTTGCCGGTCACGCTCGCGTTCGCGCTGGACGATGAATCGACCGCGTTGCCAGGTCCGAGCGCGAGCGGGGCTTTGGTCGGAGCGGGCGCTCACGTCGTCACCGTCTTTGCGACGGATTCGCTGGGTGCGGCCTCGCGCGTGAGCCAAGCGGCGACCGTGACGTGTCCTTGACGTGCTCCCGGGTGACCCACCGCCGTCCTGCACTCTGCGCACGCGGGCAACCTCGAGGCGACCCCTAAATCCTGAAAAATTCTAGTAATTCGCAGCCAAACAAGGCCGTTGGGCGGCGCAGACAGCGGCTCGGGGCACGTGTATAGTCGGCGGCATGAGTGGGAGCGAAAGCGCCGTGAAAGGCCTGCCGGAAGCCAAGCTCGAGGCCATGGTGGAGATGATGTTCCTGGCGGCGGCTGCCGACGGGGAGTTCAGCGAGGTGGAGCGAGCGCACTTCCTGAAGAGCGTCGAGTCGCTCACGGACGGTCGGTTGGCAAAGCCCAAGCTCGAGGCGCTGCTCGACCAGGCCGCCACGGCGCTCGACAAGGACGGCCGCGACGCGCGCCTGCAGAGCGTGAAATCGCGCTTGCCCGACGCCGGCGCGCGCAAGGCGGCGCTATCGCTCGCGATTCAAGTCGCGGCGGCCGACGGCATCATTCGCACGAGCGAGCGTGAATTGATTCTCGAAACCGCCGAAGCGCTCGACGTCGACCGCGACGACGCGGCAAACATGGTCCGCGACGCGACCAAGTAGGCGGTTCAAAAGCCAACCCAGAAATTTGGACGCGGTCGGCCGAGTCCGGCAGCATTTCGTCCGTGAAACTCGGGCTCGCTTTGTTCGTCGCGCTGGCCGCGCCGCTGTTTGCCGGCTGCGCCCACGACGCGCCGGAGGTGAGCTATCCGCGGGCCAATGACGGCGGTTGGGTCGTGCCGGCGAGCTACCAGTGGCCGCCCGCGTCGGTCGCTGCTGCGTCACTAAGTAATTCGCTAAGTGTCCGGGCCGCGAAGAGCCCGCCCCCGATGGGCGCGCCGCCGACCTCGCGCAACCCGAAGCCGATCTCCAGCGTGGTGCCGCGTCCGCGGGCGCGCAGTGAGCTGCGCGGCGTGCTCCCGGGCAGCAGCGCGTGCCTTTCGGCGCTCGCAGAGCGCGGTGTGCCGTTCCACACGCTCGAGCATGAAATCGGTGTCAAGACGCCGATCGTCGTCGACGGACCGATCGCCGGGATACGCTTTTATAGCTCCGGCACGGGACCGCTGGTGGCCGATTGCCGGCTAGTGCTCGCGCTCGACCGCGTGGCGCCCGAGCTCGTCGCGTACGGCGTGAGCGCGGTGCGATTCTCCGGTGCCTATGTGTACCGCTTGAGCAACAAGGGCCGCGTCAGCTTGCACGCGTACGGCCTGGCCATCGATCTGCACGGCTTTACCCGCTTTGGCACGAACTACGAAGTCGAACACGACTTCCGCAAACACCTAGAAGGTGCCTGCAGCCCCGACGCGCCGGCCGCCAACGGCTTCGCTTGCCGCCTGCACGGCAGCGGGCTCTTCCACGAATTCCTCACGCCCGACGACAACGCCGATCACCACGACCACGTGCACGTCGGAGTCTCGCCGTTGCCGGAAGAGGTCGAGTAACGCTTGCGAGTGGCTGATCGCTCCGCCGGCCTCGCTGTGCTCGCACAGTGGGAGGCGGCCGCGACTCGAGCGGGTCGTCGCGGAGGGTGGCGCTCGACACGCATCGATTCTCTTCCCTTCGCGCCGCGAGTTTGCAAGTAACACCTGTTACTTGTTCGCCCGCTTGGCGAGGAGCAAAGTCACGATTTTATCGGGAATTTCGGCAGGAGAAGGCCTTTTCATTTCCCGATTCATGTAACAAGCGTTACTTGCGTGGGAGCACGTCGGACTGCGTCGGACTGCGCTGCGTCGGACTGCGTCGGACTGCGTCGGACTGCGTCGGACTGCGCTGCGTCGAACCGCGCCGCGTGGGACCGCGTCGGACTGCGTCGCGTTGCACCGCGTCGTGCCTCGCCGCGGCGTATCGCCGCCGCGAGCTCAGAGCTTTGCGATCACGGCCTCGCCCATGGCGCTCGTCGAGAGCGGTTTGTCGCCGCCGAGATCCTTGGTGCGCGCGCCTGCCGCGAGCGCGGCCTGCACGGCGTGTTCGATCGAGGCCGCTTCGCTCTCGAGCCCGAGGCTATGACGAAGCAGCATCGCCGCGCTCAGAATGGTGCCGACGGGGTTGGCGATGCCCTTGCCGGCGATGTCCGGCGCGGAGCCGTGAATGGGTTCGTACAGGCCGAGCTTGCCGTCGCCCAGCGACGCACTCGGCAGCATGCCGAGCGACCCGGTGAGCACGGCGGCTTCGTCGGACAAGATATCGCCGAACATGTTCTCGGTCACGATCACGTCGAAGCTGTTCGGCGCCGTGACCAGCCGCATCGCGCACGAGTCGACCAGCTGATGTTCGAGCGTGACGTCCGAGAAATCCGCGTGCGCCGCGGTTGCGACCTGACGCCAAACGCGCGACGACTCGAGCACGTTCGCCTTGTCGACGGAGGTGAGCTTCTTTTTGCGGCCGCGCGCGAGCTGAAACGCCAGCTTGACGATGCGCGCGATCTCGACGTCCGTGTACTCGAGCGTGTCGACCACCTTGAGGCCGCGCTCCGTTTGCTCGCGGTATTGTTTGCCGAAATAGAGGCCGCCCGTGAGTTCGCGCAGCATCAGCAAATCGCAGCCGGCGATGCGCTCGGGTTTGAGCGGCGACGAGTCGATCAGTTCCGGGTAGCTCTTGACGGGGCGCAGGTTCGCGTACAGGCCGAGCCCTTTGCGGATCGCGAGCAGGCCCTTTTCCGGGCGTGTCTTGGCGTTCGGATCGTCCCACTTGGGGCCGCCGACCGCGCCGAGCAACACCGCGTCCGACTTCTGGCACGCGGCGAGCGTCGCGGGAGGCAGCGGATCGCCCGTTTCGTCGATGGCGATGCCGCCGATCAACTGCGTCTCGAACGAAAACTCGTGACCGTGCTTTTTGGCGATCGCTTCCAGCACACCGCGCGCTTGGCCCGTGACTTCGGGGCCCACGCCGTCACCGGGCAACAGGACGATTTTGGCTTTCATCGAGCCCTCGCGTAGCACAGGTGGGGCAGGGGAGTCAGCTGGGCGCGTTCGCGAGCCGCTGATTCAGGCGGGAGGCGAGCTGCAGCCAGGATTGCACACAAAGTGCCCGAGCGAGCTGTCGAAGTTGCAGCCGACGGGATCGACGATGCTGGGATTTGGGCAGTCGCTGTCGTCGATGCAGGTGTCGGCAGGCGTATGGCAATGATACGTCGCGCCGCACGACTGATTGAGCATACTGGGCGAGCAAAAGCCGCCGGGGCCGCAGTCGGCGTCCACAGCGCAGTCCGCGGCGAGCGCGCAGGAGTTCGCAGCCGAGCTTGCGCTCGACTCCCGGCACAGACAAGGCGTGCGGCTTGGACAATCTGCGTCGGTCGCGCACTCGTCATACGAGCACTCCACGACCGGAGCGGGCCCGCGGATCCCGCAACGGCCGTTGACGCCCTGGGTGCAGTCGGAATCTTGCTCGCAGGGGTCCATACAGCCGGGTGTCTGCTTGCAGTTGCTGATGGGTGTGGGGCTCTGCGCGGCGCGCTCCTTGGGGCATACTTCGCCGGCGGCGCGGTGATTGAGCGGAACGCGGCCTGCACCGGCGTCTGCGCCGATTGGGTGTGCGCAATGGCAGCTCCCCGTGCTCGAGCCGAAGGGCATTTGCGGGCATTCGATGCGCCACGTGGACTCGCGAACGTTCGCATAGGGCGCGAGCTCGCTCGTGCAGCGCGCGGTTTCCGGGCACGACATCGAGCCAAAACCAGAGCATGTCAGGCCTGCGGCCGTGCACGATTCCCCCTCAGCCGGTTCGGCAGTGGGACAGCTGCTCTGGTCAGCTTGGCCGCCCGTGCCGGCCGCGGAGACGCCAGCGCCGTCGACCTGTTGAGATCTGCCGCCGCAAGCGAGTGCCAAGCACAGGCACGCGAGGAGGATCTTGACGTACATCGTGGCTCGCATGGTCGTGTTGAGGGGAGTTTAACGCGGAGTAACGTTGGGATCAGACTGGCGGTGGGCCGCACAGTGCACAGCTAAACCGCTGGGTCGTCGTGTCGAAATCGCAGCCTGCCGGCTCCATGCAGTCGCTGTCGTCGGTGCACGCGTCGGTGGGCGAGTGACAGTGGTAGCTGAGGTCGCAGTAGCTCGGTGAGCAATAGCCGCCGGGTCCGCAGTCCGCGTCGATACGGCAATCGCTGTTCGTCGCGCAATAATTGGCGTCCCAGCTCGCGCCGGATGAACGACAGTGACACGGCGTTGCATTCGGACAGTCGTCGTCGCTCGCGCAGCCGTCATAGGTGCACCAGACTCCAGCGATCGGCTCAGGGATTCCGCAGCGGCCGTTCGTGCCTTGCGTACAATCCGAGTCTTGACGGCACTCGCACGTGTCGGATGCGCACGGGCCGCTGTTCTGCGGCGTCGGAGTCACGGCCGCGCGCTGCTCTGGGCAGAGGGTGTTCGCGGGGCGATGGTTTTTCGGCACGCGGGCCATGCCGGCAACCCCGCCTGAGCCTGCTTGGGCGCCAGCGCTACCGCCTGCTGCGCTCCCGCCCTCCTCGTTTCGCTGGGCTCTGCCACCGCAACCGAGCGCTGCCACCAGCGTGAGCAGGGGGAGCGCGCGTCGAATCATCGTAAACCTAGCGTGCTTCGACGGTTCTGCGCGCGGCGCGCTCGCTCTGCGGACGGGCGTCGCCCAGGCTCTCCGGGAGCTTCGCGCCGCTCTGGATCAAGCCGTATTCGATGGAGTCGACCAGCGCGTGCATGGACGCTTCGATGATGTTGGCCGAGGCTCCCACCGTGCTCCAGGAATGCTGGCCATTGCGGCTGTCGATCAACACG
>DASYCR010000476.1:0-2239 GCA_036500095.1 Polyangiaceae bacterium | reverse complement strand
CGGCGGAGATCTCCGAGCTTTCGTGCGAGCACGTGCCGGACCGCGAGGAAGTCGGCTTTCGCATCATGGCCAGCGACGCCGACGCGCCGGTCGACTCGCTGCTGCCGCCGGATCTCGCCCTCTGCGCCGATTGTTGGCGTGAGGTGGAGACGCCAGGTGACCGCCGCCACCGCTACCCGTTCACGAACTGCGCGCGCTGTGGACCTCGTTACTCGATCGCCGAGGCCTTGCCGTACGACCGCGAGAACACGTCCATGCGCGTGTTCGAGATGTGCAAGGACTGCGCGGCCGAATACGAGAACATCGCCGACCGCCGCCACCACGCGCAGCCGATCGCCTGCCCGCGTTGCGGACCCGAACTGAGCTGGATCTCTCGCAAGAGCGAGCCGGCGCGCGGCAAGCATGCGCTCGCGCGCGCGGCGCACGCGCTCGCCTCCGGACAGATCGTCGCGCTGCGCGGCATCGGCGGCTTTCAGCTGCTGGTCGACGCCACTAACGCGGCGGCCGTCGCGCGTTTGCGCACGCGCAAGCACAGGCCGCACAAGCCGTTCGCCGTGATGTTCCGCGACGAGCAGGCGCTCGGCGAGAGCGCGCTCGTGACCGAGGCGGAGCTCGCGGCGTTGCGCGGCGCGGAAGCTCCGATCGTGCTCGTGCGGCGTCACGGCACGGGTCTACTGTGCAGCGGAGTGTGCGCGCAAAGCCCGTACGTCGGCGCGCTCTTGCCGTATTCGCCGCTGCACGGGCTCTTGCTCGCCGAGGTCGACCGTCCGCTCGTGTGTACCAGCGGCAATCTCTCGAACGAACCGATCTGCATCACGATCGCGCAAGCTCAAGCGCGCCTCAGCGACATCGCGGACGGATTTTTGACCCACAATCGCCCGATCGTGCGCCCGCTCGACGACTCGGTCGTTCAACTGTCACGACGTGGACCCGTCGTGCTCCGACGAGCGCGCGGCTTCGCGCCGCGCACGGTCGCGCGCATCCAGAGTGAGCTCGACGTGCTGGCCGTCGGCGCGCACATGAAGAGCACCCTGACGATCGCTCATCGCGGCGCGTTGATTCCGAGCCAACACCTCGGAGATCTCGAGTCACCCGAGACGCGCGCGCTGTTCGAACGCACCCTGCAAGATCTGTGTGCATTCTTGGACGCGCGGCCCGAGCGGATCGCCTGTGATCTGCATCCGGAATACGCTTCCTCTCGGCTCGCTGAGCGCTTGGCGACCGAGTGGCAAGTCCCGCTCGTCCGCGTGCAGCACCACCACGCGCACATTGCCGCCTGCATGGCGGAGCACGCGCTCGACGGCGCGGTGCTCGGGCTGGCGTGGGACGGCGTGGGTCTCGGCAGTGACGGCACCATTTGGGGTGGCGAGGCGTTGGTCTGCGAGGGCGCGTCGTTTCGGCGCTTTGCCCAGCTGCCGAGCTTCCCACTGCCGGGCGGTGATCGCGCGTCGCGCGAGCCCGAGCGCGCCGCGCTCGGCGCGCTGTTCGAGCTCGCCCCGGACCAGCTACAGCTCTACGGTCGGCGCTGGTTCGGTGCCAAGCTCGGCCTGCAGATCGCCGCGCTCGAGCGCGGCCTCAACTCGCCGCTCTGCTCGAGTGCTGGGCGCTTGTTCGACGCGGTGGCGGCGTTGCTCGGCGTGTGCGAGCTCGTCACGTTCGAGGGTCAGGCGGCGATCGCGCTCGAGTCTCTGGCAGCGGAGTGTGAACGCGACACGGTCTACCCATGCCCGCTCAGCCAAGACGCGCCGGCTTCAGCCGACGGCCGGCTGCTGCTCGCGGCCATTTTGGCGGACATCGCCGCCGATGTTCCGGTCGCGCGCATCGCGCGGCGCTTCCACGACACGTTGATCGAGCTCGGCGTCGCGATCGCGCGGCGCGCCGGGCTGCCTCGCGTCGTGCTTTCCGGTGGCTGCTTTCAGAATCGCTTGCTGCTCGAGGGCTTGGAGCAGCGTTTGGCGCAAGAAGGCTTCAGCGTGTACGCGCCGCAGCGGGTACCCGCCAACGATGGCGGCATTTCGGTCGGCCAAGCTTTCGTTGCGGCGCAGACATGAGCTCGAGCCGCCGAGGCAGATTGCCTCGGGCCAAACTGCGTCGCCCTGCTGAAATGTGCTCTGACGACGAGCGTCGTGGTCTATTGTTTGACGTGCGAGCGTATTGCAGGGAGGCACTGTAAGTGCCAAGAATCATCTGCGTGAACGAGCACTGAGTGAATGACCGATTCCGAGATAACCGCTGATCT
>DASYCR010000475.1:0-5763 GCA_036500095.1 Polyangiaceae bacterium | reverse complement strand
GAACGCCGACTCGTCGCAAAACGCGGGCAGTCGCAAGACCGCGTACCAGCCGCCCTCCAAGTGCAGCAGCGTGGCGGCTGAGGCGCTCAATGCCGCGCGCAGCGCGCTCAGGTTGCACGCGATGCGCGCGTGCAGCGCCGCCGATAGCTCGTGGCGAAGCGCGAGCAACTTTGCGAGCCCATGCTGCACCGGCGCGCTCGGAGACAAGAACGTGTCCGCGACGAGCTCGAGCCTGCGGCATGCCTCCGCCACTTGCTCGCGTGGCCCCTGAATGGCCGTCCAAGCCAATTTTAGCTGCGGCAACGCTGCAAGTTTAGAGAGACCCCCCAGCGAAAATACCAGCGAACCCGTGTGCTCGAGCAGCGAGCTAACGCGCTGGCGGTCATTTCCCAACGTATAGCTCGCAAACACCTCGTCGGAAATGATTGGCAGCCCGAACTCTACGAGGCGCATAAGCTCGCTTCGCTTCAAGAACGAGCCGGTCGGATTGTTGGGATTGACCACGACAATAGCGCGAGTTCTCGCGCTGCGCGCGCGCTCGAGCGAGTCGAAGTCGATGTGCCACGCGCCGTCATAAGCGAGCTCGTAGAAAACCGCGCGCACACTTTCGAAGTGCGACAAGTGCTCGAACAACGGGTAGCTCGGCGCCGGCAACAAGATCTCATCACCCGGGTCGCAGAGCACCTTGAACAAGAACGAGTACGCCTCGCTCGTGCTGGCGGTGAGCAGAATGTGCTCGATCGGGACGTCGAAGGCGTCGGCGCTCAGTAGCTCGGCAACCGCGGTTCTGGCGCGTGGCAGCCCGAACGCGTGCGGCTCGTAGCGCAGGCAGCTCACGTCGGCGAGCGCGCCCAGAATCTCACGCTCCGCGTAGGGCAACCCGGTTTGCGTAGGATTCGAAACGGTGAGGTCCAAAGTCGGCAACGCGCGCGCCTGACGCTCTGCGACCGCCAAGGCGATCGAGTTCGACCGTGAGTCGTGCTCCGTGCGCCGTGAAAACATCTGGAGTTCCGCAGAAAGACTAGCGCGCTCCACCGATCACGGGGCAAACTCACGATCGTCTCAATGTCGCTCGACAAGGAATGGCCAAACTTCGACGGTGTGCCGGAGGACGACGGACTCACGGCTTCCCGACCGAGCGGTCAGAAGCTCGCTCGCTTCGTGTGGTGGGACGGCGAGATCCGTGAGTCTGACGCGCTCAGCGTGCACTACTACGCAAACGCACTGCACTACGGGACCGCAGTGTTCGAGGGGATCCGCTGCTATCCGACCCGGCGCGGCGCAGTCCTGATCCGCGTGCGCGAGCACATCGAGAGGCTGCTCTCGTCAGCACGCTTGTACGGGATGAAGGTGCCGTTCGACGCGGACGAGCTCACGCGCGGCGCGATCGACGTCACGCGCCGAAACGGCATGTCGAACGGCTATCTGCGGCCGCTCGCCTATTTCGCGAACGGGCCGATCGACTTGCGTCCCAAGAAGGAGTGCCCGGTGCGCGCCTTCATCGCCGTGCGCGAGCTCGGTACGTTCCTGGGCGAAGATGCGCTGCGCAACGGGATCCGCATCACGATCTCGAGCTGGCGCAAGTTTCACCACACCATGCTGCCTACGATGGCGAAGGCCAGCGGTCACTATGCCAACAGCGTGCTGGCGGCGCACGAGGCGATGGATCGCGGATTCGACGATGCGATCTTGCTGAATCAAGACGGGACCGTCGCCAGCGCTACCGGACAGAACGTGTTCTTCGTTCGCGGCGGCACGCTATTTACCAATAACGAGACCTCTTCGATCGTGCCGGGCATCACCCGCGATTGCATTCTGAGCATCGCCAAGACCGAAGGCGTACCGATCGAGATTCGAGCCTTCACGCGCGAGGATCTGATGCGAGCCGATGAGGTATTCTTGACCGGTACGGCGGCGGAGGTAACGCCCGTGCGGGAGCTCGACGGCACGCGCTTCGTGACCGGTAAGAAAACGCTAGGAGCGTTCTTTCAACGCGCGTACCTGCGCGCGGTCACTGGAAAAGACGAATCGCGCGCAGAATGGCTGACGCTGGTTTGACGGCCGCCCTCCGGCCGTGAGATTCATCGAACATGTTCGAGGCCTTGTCGCGCGAAGAGCGTCTGCTGTTGCTCAAGTTCGTATGCGCGTTCGCGTGGACGGACCTCACGGTCACCGAATCGGAGCGCGCTTTCGTGCATCGCTTGGTGCAAAAGCTCGAACTTGAGCCGGAAGATGCGAGCGAGGTCGAGGCGTGGCTGCACGTAGCGCCCGCGCCCGGCGAGCTCGACCCGCAAGCGGTCCCCGTCGAGCACCGCCGCATCTTCGTCGAGACGCTGCGCGCGCTCATCTACGTGGATGGCCAGGTCGATCTGGAAGAACGCGCCCAATTCGAGCGCATGCGAGACGCGCTCCTCGGCTAGCGGGTAGGCTCTGCAAACAAGCCGCGTTCAGCGACTCGCCACGTCGCCCTTCGGCGCGTCCGCGCTGCCCACTTCCAGCAATTCCGCGCGATAGAGCAACGTGCCATCGCTGGCGGTGATGTCGCCGGCGACGTCACGGCCTGAAACACCTTCAGAGTGCGACACGTTCAAGGTCGCCTCTTTGTCTCCGACCCAGACCTTGTAGCTCTTTGTTTCGCACGCGAGCTCGCTCATGCCCACCAAACAGGTTCCATGTTCACTCTTGAGCAGTCCATCGTTGACGTCGGCCGCAAAGCTCGTGCGCTCCATGAGCTTGTCGTAGGCGTCGAGCGTGCTCGGCTGTTCGCCCGCATCGGTCAGTTGAGAGACGCGCACCACTGAATCGGTCTTCGGATCCAAGCGCACGCGGAGCTTTTGCGAACGAGCGGCATCTTCGAGCGTGTAGTCGATCACCCACAGCTCGCCCTCTTGCGCGACGACCTCCTCGGTCAGCGTGAGCGGCGACGACTGGTAGCTGCCGCTGAAGCGCTGCACGGCAAAGTCGCCCACTTTGCGTGCAATGCGAGTCGGCTTGGCGTCTGCTTCCTGCTTGGCAGATGCGTCCGCGTGAACTGCCTGCGGCGCGCGCGCCGTCGCTTGCGACGAGCCGTGCAGGCTGCACCCCTGAGTAGCAAGCACCAGAACCGCGCTGACGAATAGGGCTTGTTTCATGCCCTTTTCCCTTTCACGCCACGCGCGATCGGGCCAAGTTTGCGACGAATGCGGCGGGGCCTGCGCTATAGTCGCCGACTATGGCCGAAAAGCCGGCTTCGCCCGCAGACTCCGCGCTTTCAGCACTCGAAGCCGCGCGGGCTCAGGCGGAGCGAGCCCTGCGTGAATCGGAGGAACGCTTCCGAACCCTGACCGACGGCGCTCCGGACGGCGTCGTCATTCTGCGCGGCCCGCGCATCGCTTTCTTGAACGGCGTGGCGGCACGCCTGCTTGGACTCGAGGAACCTTCGCACGCGCTCGGACGCTCGATCATCGAGTTCATGCACCCGGACGACGCGGCGACGGCGGAGATTCGCATTCGCCGCTTGTTCGAGACCAAGCAGCGCCATCCCGAGCCCGCCGAGTACCGTTCGGTCGCCGCGGACGGCCGCGAACGAGTGGTCGAGATCTCCTCGATCCCTACGGAATACGAGGGCAAACCCGCTGTGCTCGCTTTTGCGCGCGACGTCACCGAGCGCAAGGCAATGCACACTCGTCTGGTTGAAGCGGATCGCATGGCCGCGCTCGGTGTCCTTTCGGCCGGCATCGCGCACGAGATCAACAACCCGCTCTCGTACGTGCTCTTGAATCTGGAATTTTTAGCGCGCGAGCTACCGAAACTCGCCAAGGACCCGAACGCGCTCGACGCATTCATGGTGCGCGTTCGCGACGCGTGTCACGGCGCCGAGCGCGTGGCTAGCATCGTGCGTGATCTACGCACCTTCGCCCGCGCGGACGAGGGCGAGAAGCGTCCAATCGACGTGCGCGTCGCCCTCGAATCGGCGCTCAACATCGCCAGCAACGAACTGCGGCAACGGGCGGTTTTGACACGCGACTACGAGCCGATCCCCCCCGTGGACGCCAACGCCAATCGGCTGGAGCAGGTGTTCTTGAACCTGCTGATGAATGCCGTTCAGGCTCTACCCGAAAAGCCAACGGTCACCCCGGAAATCCGGGTCGTGCTGCGCGCCGCGCCTGGACACGTCGTGATCACCATCGAAGACAACGGCAGCGGCATTCCCGAGGAGATCGCCGGAAGAATCTTCGATCCGTTTTTCACGACCAAGCCAATCGGCGTCGGCACCGGCCTCGGCCTTTCGATCTGTCGCAGCATCGTGCGCGCCTTGGGCGGAGAAATTCGCGCAGCTGCGCGCGCTCAGGGCGGCTCCGCGTTCGCGGTCAGCCTGCCCGCGTCGAGTACCGCGCTCGACAGCACGCCCCAACGCGTGCGCCCCCCCTCGATACCGCCCGCCGCGCGGGGTCGCCTGCTGATCGTCGACGACGAGGTCTCGGTGGGGCGTTCATTGCAAGCGTTGCTCGAGCACGAGCACGACGTCGCGCTGGCGGACAGCGGCAACGCGGCGCTCGACGCGATCGCCAACACCGGCCAAACCTTCGACGTCATCATGTGTGATCTGATGATGCCGGGCATGAGCGGCATGGACCTCTACGAGCAAATCCGGCGCAGGCACGCAGGCCTGGAGCAGCGCATGGTGTTCATGACGGGCGGCGCGTCGATCGAGCGCACGCGTGAATTTCTGGCGGGCAGCGCAAACCTCACCTTCGAGAAGCCCCTCGATTTCGACCGACTACGCCGCACCCTCCGCAAACTCGTCGAGCGGACTCGCAGCGCAGAAGCCTAGCGCAGCAAGACTCCTGCTCAGGTGCCAGGAGCCTCGAGGTCTTCCACGAGCACGGGGCGATCGAGTCGCGTGCGTGCCATCACACTATCGATCACGCTCGGAAACCGGCTTGCCGCGTAGGTCGCGGCGGCAGACGCACCGATCGTGGTCGCCCAGCCCACGGGGCCGAGCGGGCGGCAGCCGAACATGCCACTCAGCCCGGGAGTTTGTACGATCGCGGCGAGCGCTGCTGCGGAAGCCACGCTCGTGATCACGACCGGACGGCTCAGCTGCCCCGAGAGCAGGGTTTGACCGAGCTGCGCACCGACCAGCGAAAGCAGGCCGATGGTGCTCGCACGTTCACGCGAACCGGTGAAGCGTCCGATGACCCAAGCCGCGCTCGCGCCCGCGCCCGTGACGATCGCGCGCGAAGCAATTTGTCGATTGAGCGGCTGACCGAGTGACGCCTCGGGCCCTTCGTGCGCGAGTGATTGCAATGTTTCGACCGAGGGCGGACGGAGCGCGATGGCCATCGCCGGCGCCACGTCGGTGAACAGGTTCACGAGCAAGAGCTGACGTGCGTTGAGCGGCGGCCGGCCGTCGACCAAACCCGCGCCGAGCGTAAACGCGATCTCGCCCAGATTGCCGCCCACCAAAATCGAGACGGCGTCGCGCACAGACGCCCACATCGCGCGGCCCTCGACCACCGCTTGCACGAGCGTTTCGATGCGCTCGTCGATCAGCACGATGTCGGCGGCTGCGCGCGCGGCCGACGTACTCTGCGCGCCCACGGCGATGCCCACGTTGGCGAGACGGATGGCCGGCGCGTCGTTCGCTCCGTCGCCGACCATGGCCACTACGCGGCCCGCGCGCTGCAGCGCCCGCACGACCCGCACCTTTTGAGCCGGCGTGACGCGCGCGAACACGCCGATCCCGGAAATCCGCCGATCGAGCTCCGAGTCCGAGAGTTC
>DASYCR010000474.1:0-3423 GCA_036500095.1 Polyangiaceae bacterium | reverse complement strand
ACGAAGCCACGCAAGCCTTCCGTGAATCGCTCAATTACAAGAGCGACGCCGCGCACAGCCCACAAGCCAACCTGCAACTTTCACACGCGCTCATTCAACTCGGCAACCAACGCGACGCGATTCCGATTTTGATGCAACTCTCGGAAGCGTCAGCCGACAAAGAAGTGATGGACGAAGCCACGCTCGAACTTGCGCTCGCCGAGCTCTCCATCCAAGCCTGGAACGACGCCAAGACCACCCTGCGCGCGTTCATCCGCCGCTTTCCGTCGAGCCCGCACATCAACGAAGCCCGCGGGAAACTGGCGGAGGTTTCGCTTTATCACTAGGGTTTTCTTGGGGTGACGGCAGTGGCAGGGCTAGAGGCGGTGAGGTTGAGGCAGGGCGGGTTGGGGCAGAGCGGGAGGTTGGCTGCCTCTCGACACTCGCGTGCACAAGTATTGTGCCGGCACGTGCTCAGGGTTGGGCGGGTGCAAATGGGAGCGTGGGTGGGATCGCTCGGGGTTGTTGAGTGTGCCGCTGTGCTCGGCCGCTTCAAGGGGCTTTGCCCGCGCCCCGCGCGGCGCCTGCGGCGCCCTTGCACCGGCCTGCGCGCAGCAGCGGGGCATGGGGTCCCCGAGAGGGATGCAACAAAGGAGCTCCTCATGACGCTGAAGATTTTTTCAGCGCGTCATCGGCACGCTCGTCCGTCTCGTCGAGCCACGCAAATGAGCTTCAACAGGAGCTCGGGGGAAGGTCTCCGGGCGAGGCTGGGCTTCGAGGCCTTACACTTCAGTGCAACCACTACCCACAAGCGCGGAAGCGAGGCCAAGCGCGAGGGCCATCGCGCGAAGCGCGATGTAGCCAGCCCGATGGGCTCGCGGCCGAGTGGGGACCCGGCATCGCCCGGAGACCTTTCACCGAGCGTGCCGACAAAGCACGCTCCCGTGAGCGTCACGGCATGGGCGAGGTGGGCACGATCGTCGCGGCGGCGGCGTTCCAGAGCGGTGGGGGCAAGCCGTAGTCGAAGCGCGGGCCGATCAGGATGAGGGCGTAGGACGCGCCGTTGCTGAGCAGACCGCTGCCGCCGCGGCTCGCCGCGTCGCCTATGGTTTCGCCGATGGCTGACGCGGAGCCCGCGAGCTCGATCTGGTTGCTGAGCGCGTAGTCGTCCTCGCCGTGCGCGAAGTTCGGCGGCTTGGGCAGGACTTGGCCGTCGGTGATGCTCTTGACGAGCGTGAAGACCGTGGTGCCGGGCGGCTGCGACGCGATCGAAACCGAGACGGAGCCCGACGCGCGCGAGGCGTGCACCACTTGCATACCGACGCGATCCGCTTGCGTGAGGCGCGACAAGGTCACGACCACTGGGAAGAGCGTGGGATTAGTCGGCGTGTAGCCGTCGCCGCACAGGAGCTCGGTGTTGCCGGAGTCGAAACCGAGGCCGCCCAGGCAGCCGCTGGCGACGAGCAAGTAGCTCAGACTGCCGCTGAGCGTGCCCGCTGGGAGAGCGGGCAGCGCGCGCACGCGCAGAGCCGCGTGCGCCGTGCTGGTCGCGAGCCCCGAGTCGGCTCCGCCGCTGCCGCCGGCGTCGCTCACGCTCGCGTCGACGTTGCCCGCGTCTTCCAAGCCCGCGCCAGCCGCGCCGATGCCCGCGTCGTCGGCGCCGGCATCCGCGTTGAACGCGCTCTCCGTCTGCTCGGCGAGCGCCACAGCCGCCGCGCAATCCAGGGTCGCGATCCGCTCGAGCTCGCCCGCGAGCAGCAGCGGCACGAGCGTGTCGCTCGCGAAGTCCGCGCCGCTGAGCGTGCTGAGCGCGACCGCGCCGCCGAACGCGAGAGGAGCCGAAGTGAGCGGCGAGCCGAACGGTTCGACCGCGCCGCCGTCGGCGAGCTTGGCGAAGCAAACGGCGAGGCTCGGCGCGTCCACCACGCCGTTGACGAGAGTGAGCACGTTCGGCCCGGACGGTTCGGGTGGGCCGCTGTCGACGCCGGCATCGGTGCCGGCATCGGCGCCGCCGCGTCCCCCGCTCCCGCTACCGCCGGCCGCGCCGCTCTTGCCGCCCGCGCCGGCGTTCGACGTCGGCACCTTCTTGAAATCGTCGTGGTTCGAGACGCAGGCCGCGAGCACCAGCGCGAGCCCGACCAGCAAGGACGAGCGGCGAAGCCAAACGGGAGGACGAGCGGACATGGGCAAAGTAAGCGAGCGCGCGGCCACGAGTCTTGCGCTCAATGCTTGATCGAGCAAGCCAGTGATTGACGCAGCTCGAAACCGGGCACGAGCGCGACGCGCGCGGCGCCCTTGTTCTTGCCGGCGAAGCGCGCGACGAGCCGCGACGGATTGCTGCCGTCACCGCGTGAAACGTCGTCGTGTGCGAGCTCGAGCGCCTCGAGGCACCAGCGCTGCTGATTGACGCGCGCGAGCGCGAACATGCCGGCGTTCTCCGCGACGGCGACGCCCGAGTCGATCAAGCGCAGCCAATTGCCCGTGGTCTGCAGCAGCACTCGATAGTCGTCCGCCGCTTCGGCGCAGGCCGGCGTATCGGCGAGCTCCACGGTCGACCACGCGGGCAGCTCTGCCGGCGGAGCGCCGTCCCGCAGGAGCAGCGCCGGATCGTTCACGGTCGCCGGTTCGCTGCCCGAGCGCGAGCGCACGATCGCGAGTGCGCCCGCGGGACCGAGCGCGAGCGCGTCGGGGTTCGCCGGATACGGCCCGCGCGGCAACGCGAAGAGCCGCCGCGCGCGCCCGTCTTTCAACTCGATGACGCTGCTCGTCCCGTCAACCGCCACGACCAATGCCGTCAGCGTATGCGGCGCGCTCGCGATCGCGCTCGTCACGGTCGCTTGATCCAAGTCGCCCGCGAGGCTGAAGGCCTCCGCTCCGGCGGGCTCGTGCAGCCAGACAATGGCCGCGCTGTCGAACGCCAGTAGGCCATCCGTCGCCGCGGCGCCGCGCGCGAGCACGGGCAGCGTGGAAAACTCGCCGTCGTCGTCCTGAGCGATTTCGGATGGATCGGCGCCCGCGAGCAGCTCAGCGCGCACGATGGCCTTGAGATCGAGCGCAGCGTGCAGCGGCGTCGCGCGCGGGTCGAACGGCGCGACGTAGCTGAACGTGCGCGGCCGCGAAAGACCCGGGAAATTGGCTGGAATCGGCTGTCCCGCCGCGAGCTCCCCGGTGTCCACCTGCTCCCCGTAAGCGAACGCACGCAAGCCGCGCGTCTCGCCCGATCCTTCCGGGTGGACCGTGCCCCACTCGAAGCGTGTTCGGAAAAAAGTTTTGTCTCCCCGCGTGAGCGGGACCAGCGCCGCACCGAAGCCGAGGCCGTCCGCTGGTTCCTCCGCGTCGCTCGGCGGCACGCGCTTGTCCGCGGTCGTGGGCGGACCGAGCTCCGCGCACGACAGCTCGGGCATCAGCAGGGCCGGCAGAACGGGCGGCGCGTCCACGCGCGTG
>DASYCR010000473.1:0-2897 GCA_036500095.1 Polyangiaceae bacterium | reverse complement strand
CGCTTAACGCCGCGAGTCGTTATTTGCGCAGTCGCGGCGAGCCATTGAGCCACGAGTCGCGGAACGGGAAACCCAAAATCAAGGTCGTTGCAAGGGGCGCATGGGGCTTCCCCGCCTCCCCGCCTCCATGTTCAAATTCAGGGGCCGTTCTACGAGTCGACGCCGATCATCAGGAGCTTGCGTAGCTCGAGGTATTGGGGGCCGACGCTGAAGAGGGCGAGCTCTTTGAAGCGTTCGTCGATCGGCACGGCGCTCGAGCTCTCGTCGGAGGCCTTGATGACCTGCGTGGCGGTCTCCAGATCGTGCGCGAGCAAGAAGCCCGCGCGATCGGCGGTCAAATCGACGCCGGCCACCCAGCGCTTCAGATCCAGCGCCGCGCCGGAGGTCAGGAGTTTCGCCACCACGCGCGTGAGGTGATCGCGCGCTTGGCCCTGCAGGCCCGTGTCGAGTGCCTTGCAGGCTTCGTTCACGGCGCCCTCGAGCTCGGCGGCCACCGGGAACTGCGGCGACGTCAACTTGATCGCGGCGAAGAACCACGATTTCAGCGCGGTGCCCGAGGCCAGCAGGTGACGCAGATAGAGGCCAGGCCGCAAGAAGGTGAGCTGGCGACCCGCGATGAACGCTGCGGGTTGCAGCGGCACGTCCGGACGCAGCGCCGTGCGACCGAGCACCAACGAGGGTTCTGTGGCGAACAGGAACGAGATACCGCCCGGGTCGTTCGGATTCTCGTAGGACGCCGGCACGGCAATGCCCAGCACGCCGGCCGCGTAGTACAGGCTCTGACATACGGGCGCCGGGTGGCTCGGTACGTCGATCGCGTAGCTCGGATCGTAGCCGAGCTCTTGAATACTCTGGCTTCGTCGCGCAATCACGATCGGCTCGATCAGCGCGAATAGCCCAGTCAGCAGCGGATCCGCGTCGTGATGCATCAAGAGCTCGATCCAGTCGTCGTCCGAGCACACGCTCTGCGCGGGGGCGGCGCTCTCCGAGCGCATGCGCCGGAAGAAGCGCTCTTCGTCCGGTTCGGCCAGGTTGAGCACGGTGAGCGTTTGGCACAGACACCACGAGGAGTCCGCTTGCTTGGTTTCCGTGTAGAGCCGGCGCAGCGTTTTGTACGACTGTTGGCGATACGGATTTTGGCGCAGCAGCACCACCTGCGCCGCGACCGCTTTCTCGAGGTAGCGCGTGGGATCGGTCGCGTACAAATTGCTCAAGTGCTCGGTGCGCTCCGCGTTGTCCGGGTCGAGCGTTTGCGCCGCCTCCAGGGCGTCGATCGCCTGATCGATGTAGCCGAGCCCCTTTTCGTACAGGTCGCCGAGCGCACTGAAGCTCGCCAACATGGCGGCTTGATCGTTGGCCGCGCTCGCTTGCTCGAGGCGACGGCGCAGCCAGCGCTCGACGCCGGCGTGGTTACCGCGATCTTGTTCGAGCTCGATGGCCTCTTGCAGCGCGCGATCCATGCTCGGCTCGAGCGTGAGCACTTGCTCGTAGTACTCGAGCGCGCGATCGGTGTCGCCCACCTGACGCGCGGTGAGGGTGGCCGCGGTGTGGAGATACTTGACCTTCTGCTTCGGATCGTCGACGAACTCCGCGAGCCGCAGCACGACCTCGACCAGCTTGTTCCAGTCTTTTTCCTCGCTGTAGAGCTGCATCAGCTTGGTGAGCAAGCGCCGATCATCGGGGCGCTCTTCGAGGGCGGCGACGAAGCTCTTGGTGGCTTGCGCGCTGTCGTTGAGCTTGCCGGCCGCGATCTCGCCGATGTCGACCAGCAGTTGCACGCGCTCGTCCCCGAAGGCGATGTCGAGGTGTCGTGTCTTGACCTTGATGACCTCGTGCCACTTTTCGAGCGTCTCGTAGGCCTTGGCCAGCGCGACCAGCGGCGCCGCGTCGGCGGGGTCGAGGTCTGCGGCTTCTTCCAACGGCTCGATGCTGGCTTCTACCGCGCCCGAGCGCCGGAGCGCCTCGCCGTAGCGATAGTTGGCGCGCACCTTGCTGGTCGCCGTGAGCGTGCTCGCAAAGCGGGAGAGCAGCTCCTTGTACAGCTCGGTGGCCCGCTTGGGCGAGCCGTGATCGAAGGTGACGATCGCCACGCGCTCGAGCGCGTCCGCGTCGTCAGGCGCGATGCGCAGCAGGGTGTCCATCGGGGCGAGCGCCTTTTCCGTGGAGCCCGTCTGGCTCAGCGCGTCGACGTAGCGCACGAGCAAGCGCGCGGCTTCTTTCTTGTCCAGCGAATCCGCGCGGTCGGCGAGGGACTCGTAGTGCTTGGCGGCCTCGATGAAGCGCCGCGCGTCGAACGCGCAGTCGCCGAGCACGGTCAGCGCGTCGAGGTTCGTCGGGTCGTAGTTGATGGCGCGCTTGGCGGCTTCCTCCGCGCGCTTGTCGTCCTTCAATTTGTCGCGACAGAGCAGCGCCATTTGCCCCGCCAAACGGCCCTTGGCCGACTCGCCATCGGTCTGCGAAATCTCGCGCTCGATCAGCTGGATCGCGGCGTTCACGTCGCCGCGCGCGGTGAACGCTTCGCGCAGCGCGCTGGCCGCGGTGGCGTCTTTCGGGTTCGCGTCGAGCGCGTGCTTGTATTGCTCGATCGCGCCGTCGCGATCGCCGCGCGAGTCGAGCAATTTCGCGGCGCGCAAGTACTGCTCGGCTTTGGCCTCCGGCGTGGTGGCCTTCGCCGCGAGCACTTCGATCGCCGAGAGCGCCGCGTCCGAGTCCCCGCTCGACTCACGCAGGCGCGCCAGCGCCTCGAGCGCGCCGGCGTGTTGTGGATCGAGCTCGAGCACGGATTCATAGGCGCGCGTGGCGCGCTGCGGGGCGCCGACGTGTTCGGCCAGCACCTTGCCGAGCTGCAGCAGGATCGCGAGTCGGCGTGGTCCTTCGGTGACGAGCTTCAGGTGGCG
>DASYCR010000472.1:0-3522 GCA_036500095.1 Polyangiaceae bacterium | reverse complement strand
CTCGAGGTAACGAACGGGTACGTGCCGTGGTCGATGTCGAGCAGGGTGCCCTGCGCGCCCTCGAGCATCACACGTTTACCGGTCTTGATCGCAGTGTCGACGAGCTCCGAAGTGGCTGCGAGCATCGGCAGAATGCGCGGCGCGTGCGCTTCGAGCTTGGCCATCACCGTGCTCAGCGTCGGCAACTCACCGCCCAGGGCCTTCACCACCGGCGCCCAACCCTCCATCGCGTACTCCACGCGCTTGGCGAGCCGCGGCAGATCGCGCAGCTCCCCAGCTCGCACGCCCGTGCGGCGCGCTTTGTCCTCATAAGTCGGGCCGATGCCCTTTTTGGTGGTGCCGAGCGCGCGGTCCGCAGGCGCGCCCTGTTCGCGCAGCGTGTCGATCAGGATGTGGTACGGCAAAATCAAATGCGCGCGATCGCTCACGCTCAGACGCGCCTCGACGTTCTGGTGGCCACGGCGCCCGAGCTCGTCGATCTCCGAGAGCAGCACCTCCGTGTCGATCACCATGCCTTGGCCGAGCACACAGCGTGTGCTCGGTCGTAAAATGCCGCTCGGCAGCACGCGCACGACGATTTTTTCGTCACCGACGACGAGCGTGTGTCCCGCGTTGGGTCCGCCCGCGTAGCGCACGACTACGTCGGCGAACTCGGTGTAAATATCGACGATTTTGCCCTTCCCCTCGTCGCCCCACTGGGCACCCACGATCACCACACAAGTCATGTTCTCTCATTCCAACACGCGCAGGAGAGCTTCTGGCTCGAGCGCGACAGGGGTTGACCGATCATCTCGCACGCGACGGAGCGTCGCGCTCGAAACAGTGAGCACGTGGGTGTAACGCCAGGCGCGCGCGTAGGATAGCGCATCCCCGGGCGGCGCGGGAGCGCACGGCACGCTGAGCTCTCGCAGGCCCGAAAGCAGCGCATCCGCTTCGCCTACGACCAAGACCCGCGGTCCGACGCGTTCTTCCCGCGCGACGTGTTCGAGCGCCCAGCCCAGATGATCTAGTGCGAGTGCAAAGCCGGCGGCCGGCCTGGACGCACCGAAACCGTCGAGCAGGCCGTCGTAGCGACCACCCGCGCCGATCGGACTGCCCGGCCCTTCCGCGTGGATCTGAAACATCATGCCCGTGTAGTAGGCAAAATGCCGCGTTTCGCCGAAGTCGACGAGCAGCTCGGGCGCGAGATCCCGTTCGAGCGCGGCGTCCCAGATCAAGCGCAGTTCGCGCAGCGCCGGTTCAGCCGCGGTTCCGGCCAGCAGCCGCTCGGCCTTCGGCCAAACGTCGGCCCCGCCGTGCAGCTCACACAACCCGACGAGCGCGCGCGCGATGGGCGCGCTCAACATGCCGGCCAAGTGCGCAACCTGCGCTCGATCTTTGAGCGCGAGCGCATCGACGAGCTCTGCGGAATGTTCGGCGGCGAGCCCATCCAGCAAACTGGCCGCGATGCGCGCGTGACCCAGATCGATCATGAACGAATCGAGACCCGCGGCCCGCACGCCGGCCGTGGCCAGCGCGAGCACTTCGAGATCGCCGCGAGGTCCCTCGAGGCCCAGGAGTTCGACACCGGCTTGGAAGATCTGGCGATGCTGCCGGGCACGCTCGCGCCGGCGCCGCATGACGGAGCCGTGGTAGCAAAGCCTGGCTGGGCCCGGGAGCTCGCTCAAGCGCGTCGCCAGAATGCGCGCGATCTGTGGCGTCATGTCGGGCCGCAACGCGACGACCGCGCCGGTTTCCGGCTCGACGAAGCGGAGTACGTCGTCCGGATCGAGCGCGCCGAGCCCGCGTTCGAGCACTGCCGCGTACTCGAACACCGGCAAGGTCACGAGCTCATAGCCATGCAACTCGAAACATGCGGTCACCCGGCGCGCGAGCTCCCCTTGCCTGCGGGCAATGGGCGGCAGCAGATCGCGCATGCCCGCCGGCAACGGATGCTCTAGCATCCGCCCAAAAGCTGGGGTGACGAGACCGTCCAGGGTCGGGGGAGTGCTCTTACGCGGCAAAGCCGGCGGAGTCTAACAGAGTTCGAGCCGCCTGCGAGGGGTGCGAGCCCCGGTCGAAGAGACTAAGCTCGCCGACATGACTCACCCCGACCGACCGGATCGCCCGGCGATCGACGTCCGCGAGCGCGGAGCCGATCGGGACGGCTCGCCGCAGACCCTCGATCGTCGCCTGTTCATGCAGCTCTTGGTGTTCGATTGCCATGCCGGCAAACCGCACTTGATGTTGGACGCGCTCGGTGCGGCGCTCGCGGCCCACAAGATGCCGAGCGTGCTGTATGAAGACGTCAACAATCCGAACGGCATCGGCGTGCTCAGCTGGTGTGAGGATCCGAGCGACTTCACCAGCAAACTGCGGCCCGCGTTCGCGGAGCTCGACGCCGGACAGTTGAGCCCGCGCCCCGACTTCACGATGATCGGACGCAGCTATTCGACCGGCTACGAGCAAGACCTCGAGTACTGGCTCTTGAAGCGCCCAGCCGAGACCGTGCTCAACCCGGCCTGGCCTTGGGCGGTCTGGTACCCGCTGCGGCGCTCGGGCGCGTTCGAGAGGCTCGAGCCGCGCGAACGCGGCGGCATCCTGCGCGAGCATGCTGAGATCGGCAAATCCTACGGCGCATCCGACCTCGCGCACGACGTGCGGCTCGCTTGCCACGGCCTCGACGCGGCGGACAACGAGTTTCTGATCGGACTCATCGGCAAGGCGCTGCATCCGCTGTCGCACGTCGTGCAAGCCATGCGAAAAACCCGCCAAACCGCCGAGTTCATCAACCAAATGGGGCCGTTTTTCGTGGGCCACGCCGCGCTCAGGAACCCCGGTTGACGAGCCCGCTCGCCGCGCTGCCGCGCGCGCTCGTGTTCGATCTAGACGGCACGCTGATCGATTCGCGCCTCGACATCGCGTGCGCCGCGAACCACGCGCTCGGCGTGCTCGGGTTTGCCGAGCGCGAAGTAGCGGTGATCGCCGGCTACGTCGGGGACGGCGCGCGCCCGCTTTTGGCCCGCGCCGCCGAGATCGCGGAGACTGATCCGCGAATCGACGCGCTGTACGACGCTTTCATCGCCTACTACCTCGTGCACCCGATCGATCACACGACGCTCTTGCCGGGCGTCGAAAGTGCGCTCTCTGCGCTCCGTGAGCTGCCCTTGTGCGTGTGCACCAACAAGCCGCGCTCATCGACCGACGCCGTGCTGGCCCAGCTGCCGTTGCCCGTTCGCTTCCAGCTGGTCGTCGCGAGTGACGACCTGCCGAAGAAGAAGCCGGACCCCATGCCGCTCGTGCACATCGCCGAACGGCTCGGGCTCACGCCGCGCGAGCTCGTGATGGTCGGGGACGGACCGCAGGACATTCAGTGCGCGCGGGCCGCCGGCGCGCGCAGCGTCGGCGTGGAAGGGATTCAGCCACGCGCGCGCCTGCTCGCCGCCGAGCCGGACGTCGTGCTGGCCTCGCTCCAGGAACTGCCGGCGCTGATACAGAAATGGCTCACGCCGTAAGCGCGTGGTACGCGGCGCTGAGCTCGGC
>DASYCR010000471.1:0-7439 GCA_036500095.1 Polyangiaceae bacterium | reverse complement strand
GGCCGTGCCGAGCGCTTGCAGGATGATGTTGTTGTGCTCGAAGGTCTCGGCTTCTTCTTCGGTGAGCTGCCCGGCCTCGATCAGTTGGTTGACCAGGGATTGGTCACGGCTGACCTGTGTGAGCTTGCCGCTCCGCAGAATGTAGGCGCGACTGTCGCCGACTTGCGCGACGAATAGACGCGCGTCGAGCAAGGTGGCGATCGTGGACGTCGTCCCCATGCCGCGGCGCGTGCGATCGGCGCGCGCCTCGTTGAAGATGCGGATACCCGCTTCCTCCACCGCGTGCACCAGGCGGCGCGCCAAGTCGTCGTGCGACTTCGGCGGCTCGGCGCTGGCCAGCTTCTCGTAGATGATGTCGACGGCGAGCTGGCTTGCCACCTCGCCCGCCGCGGCGCCGCCCATGCCGTCGCACACGCCCATCACGGTGCCGCGTTGCGCGACGAGCTGTTCGCGATCGCCCTCCATCAAGCTGCGCGTCTTACGCGTCAGGTCCGCGACTAGAAAATTGTCCTCGTTGTGCTCTCGGATCTGGCCCACGTCCGTTCGTCCGAACAGACGGATCTTGACGCCCGAGTCAGTCATCTCGGATCAGCCCGCCCGATGTCGAGGCGAAACAAGTGTTGCCCGATCCGGACATGATCGCCGTGAATGAGCTCGCGCTCGGTACGAATCGCCAAGTAGGTTCCGTTCGAGGACCCCAGGTCACGCAGGCTGAATGCTCCGGTGGCGGGGTCCCGAGTGATCGAAGCGTGCCTGCGGCTCATGAACGGGTCATTGGTGAAGACGATGTCCCCGAGCTCACGCCCGATCACGGCTTCGTCACGCGTCGGGTAGTAGGTGTCGCGTGCCACACCCTCCACGGTGCGCTGGCAGAGGCGCATGTGTCTGGCAGACGCAGGCGAGCCGAAGATCTGCGTGCCCCGTTCCACCGCAGGACCGAGCCCTTTCTCAGCGTCGCTCACGACCTCGAACCTTAACACCTCAAGTCCTATCAAGACCAAGTCCGCATGCTGGAGCCGCTCCTGGGCTCGGAGCCGCACATATACTCCGTTGACGGATTCCAGGTCCCGAACAAAAAACCTCCCGTTTCGTCGACTTAGGCGAGCATGGCGGGGCGAGACGTAGGGATCGTTGGGCAGGACGATGCTGCCTTCCTCGCGGCCGACATCCGTTTGATCGTCCACGATCGGGTAGTCGCGACCCGGCTTGCCGTCCTGACCAATCACGACCAGGCGCGCCTCGGGCGCCACTTCTGCGGCAAAAGCCAGCGGCTGCGGCGCGTACCCGGGAGCCGGCTCGGGCCCGGCTCGCGCGATCGGCTCCTCCGGCCCAGCGACCAGCCTGGCACCGCAGAATTGGCAGAAGACCGTCCGAGCGGCGTTCATGCCGCGGCAGCGGGGACAAACAATTTGGGCCGGGGCCGGCGGCGCCGCGGCGGGTGGAGGCGCGACCACTTGGGCCGGATCCGCGCGGTCGAGCGACGCCCCACAGTTCGAGCAGAAGCGGCCGCTCGGGGGGTTGCTCGTCCCACAGCGAGCACAGCTTCGTTCCGCAGCGCGCGGGGAGAAGTCGAAGGGTGGCGCAGCGGGGCGTTGCGGGGGCGGTTCGCTGCGTGGGGGCGCCGACTGGGGGTATTGTGCTGGCGCCGCAACGCGCGCCGATGAGAGGCCTCGAGGCGGAGTGGGGGTGACACCTGCTCCCTCGCGCGGAACCAAGCGGTTGCCACAGTCCTGACAGAACCGGAGCGAGTCCGGGTTCGTTTTGCCGCAGCGGCTACACCTCACCACGTTGCCCAATTTGTGCTGGCCTCTCCATTACTGCAAACCGGGCAGGTTGGGCCAGTCACCAGCGCGCCAGGGGATCGCGGCGCTCGAAGGTGAGGCCGAGACCGAGTAGATGAGCGAGCCCGAAACCCAAATAATGGTCGGCGCGCTCTTGGCCGGTGCTATCCGTCCAGCCTCGCAGGAAAAGCGCCCGATAGCCCAGCGCGAATCCGAGCACGACCGACTGGGTGACCTGAAACTCCAGGCCGAGCGCCGTGCTTGCTTCCGGCCCAGCTGTGCTCGCGCCCCATTCGTTGCCGTAGATGGCGGCACCGAGACCGAACGCCACATAAGGCGTGAGCCGGTTTCCTGCTTCGAAGTAGTAGCGCGCTTCGCCGCGCAGCTGCTGCAAAATGGCGAGTCGCAGCAAGTTCGACGAGTCGTGACGGCTGATCTCGAAGGCGCCGCCGGCGTACCACGGCCCTCGTGAGCGATAGCCGAGCTGAATCCCGAAGCCGCCGCCGCCGCCCAAGATGCACGGTGTTACCGCGTGAACCGGGCACACATCGCCGCCAGAAAGAGGTTTGTCGACGACGAGCGCAACGCCGTACTGAAAGTACTCCACGTTGATCGGCGGAGGTCGTGGCCCTTCGGGAACCTGGGCGAATCCGGTCCGAACAGCGAGTGCGCAGGCGAGGGCGAGCGGGCCTGCACACATCGCCGCACGTCGCAACAATGGTGACGAGAACCGGAGCGAGGACCGGTCCGAGCGGTAGAGCGCGCGGCGGGTCGCGACACTTGGCGTCGTCACGGGCTTGACTGTACCCGAAACCTTCGTCTAAAGCCGGGTCGGGTCTAGAGGAAACTATCTCGCATGGAAATTTACCTCGACAAGCGCGCTGTTCGCCAAATTCGACTGTCCGCCCAAGAAGCCATCGAAGAGGACGATACGGAATCGCTTCGGGAAGACGTGGTCGAGGCATTCACCGAGGATCAAGTCGAAGAAATCGAGCGCCGGCTCGACAACGGCGACTTCTTCGAGTTCTTGACGGACGTCCTCGACGAATGGAGCGGCGACGACGTGGACGAATTATTCGAGCTGCTCGAAACCCAGCTCGGCGAGGTCGGCGTCGATCTCAAGACCGACAACAAGGGCGAAGGGCAGGGCGAGGAAGAAGAGCCCGACGAAGAGCCGGACGACTTCGACGACGAGGACGAAGACGAAGACGACGAGGATGACGACGACGAGTAAGCGCTAGCGCGCGACGGGGTCGTCGGTCGAAAGTTCGCGCTCGATGTACGCATGACATTCACGCCCGGGCATGGCGGTCAGCGTCGGGCAAAGTTGCTTGGCGCACGGCGCGTAGCGCGAGTCCGGGAGTTCGCGCACCAGCCGCGCGAGCGAAGCGCAACTATCGGCTCCGTCGCCCTGGGCATGCGCGAGCAGCGCTAGGTTCCAGAGTGCGTCGTCGCGCAGGGTGCTGGTCGGGAAATCATCGAATACGCGAGCGAAGGCGCGCTTGGCGGCTGCGGCATCGTGCAAACGGTCACGGTAGATTTCCGCGACGTGAAAGGCGGCCTCGGCGTAGCGCGGGCGCTCGTAGCTGCCTGACAGGCGAGAGGTCTCGCGTTCGGCCAGCATGCGCGTGAGCAAGGAAATGGCCTGTTCCGGACGGCCGAGGAGTTCCGCGTCGGCGGCGCCTCGGAATAGCGCGTCGTCCCAGTACGCGCCGTATGGATAGGGGAACCTCGCGGCGACTGCCAGGTACGCGGCGAGAGCCTGCTCGCTCTGAGTGAGCTCGTCGAGCGCGCGTGCACGCGCATACAGCAATTGTTCTGCGCGCTCGCTCTTGTCGAGCGACGGCTCGGCCTGCGCCACATACGCCAACACGGCGCTCGGCCCACCTTGCTCGCTCACGCGCGAGAGGTAACGATTGAGCGCTGTGCCGGCCACGCCCGAGCTCGGGTACGCGTGCACGGCCGCCTCGAGCGCTGCGTAGCCGCGCTCCGCGTCGCCGGTTTTGATCTCGAGCTCGGCGAGGTCGAAACTTGCGCGCGGCGCGCGCTCACTGTGTCCGCGGGCGAGCTCTTGGTAGAGCGCACGAGCGTGCGCCAAGTCCTCCGCGCGCTCGAAGCTCGCGGCGGCTCGGTAGTCGGCTTCGTCGTGATCGCGCCCAGGGCGAGCGGTGCGCGCCGCCTCGAGCCAGAGCTCGGCGGCCCGCGCGTAGTCGCCGCTCGAGTACGCGCGCTCGGCGCCGTCGCGCGCGTGCACGTACGGCGCCGGTAGCGTTGGCGCACAGGCTGCAACAAGCAGCGCAAACAGACAGAGCCGAGTCATGTCTGCCCTGCGCCCCGTGCGCGCTCGATGCACGTCGCGATACGTTCGCCGGCGCGCTCGACGTCGGTCGCCGTCACGTCGCGATGAGTGACGGCGCGCAGCGTCGAAGGTCCCGTCGCGTTGAGCAGCACGCCGAGTTCCCGGCAGTCGGCAACCACACGCGCGGCTGGTAGCCCAGGGAGGTTCAGCAAGACCAAATTGGTTTCCGGCGGCGTCGCGGTCGCGCCGGCTTGTTCGACAATGCGTGCGAGGACACGCGCCGCGGCGTGGTCGTCGCTCAACCGCGCGCGCCCATGCTCGAGCGCGTAGAGAGCGCCAGCCGCCAAAATACCGGCTTGTCGCATGCCGCCGCCTAGCATCTTTCTGAAGCGCCGCGCGCGGGCGACGAGCTCGCGGCTTCCGCACAGCGCGGAGCCGACTGGTGCGCCGAGCCCTTTGGAAAAACAGACGCTGACGGTGTCGGCCGACTCGGCCAAGGTTTTCTCGCTGAGGCCGCTTGCGACGGCCGCGTTCCACAGGCGCGCCCCGTCCAAGTGCAAGGCGAGACCGCGCTCACGCGCAAGTGCCGCGATCGCGCGCACGTCAGCGTCTGGAAATACGCGGCCGCCCGCGCGATTGTGCGTATTTTCCAGACAGACGAGCGAACTGCGCGGGTGATAGTCGGCGAGCGGCAGGATGCGCGCCGCCAGATCGTCTCGGTCGAAGAGTCCGCCGTGACCGGCGATCGCGAACTGCACACCGGCGATCGCGGCGCCGGCGCCGGACTCGTAGTAAGCGATGTGCGCTCCTTCCCCGATCACGACTTCGTCGCCCGGACGCGTGTGGCACAGGAGAGCGATTTGGTTGCTCATGGTTCCCGAGGGCACGAACAGCGCGGCTTCCTTGCCGAGTAAGTCGGCCACCCGTGTCTCGAGCTCGCGCACGCTCGGGTCTTCACCGTATACGTCGTCGCCGACCGGCGCCGCGGCCATTGCCGCGCGCATCGCCGGGGTCGGGCGCGTTACGGTGTCCGAGCGCAGATCGACGTGCGGTTCGCTTGCCACGTCGCCTGAGTCTAACACCAGGGCGCTAGCGCGCGGCCAGAGCCGCGAGGAAGAGCTCATAGGCGATCAGCTGGGTCGCCTGCGCGAGATTGATCGACGGCTGATCGGCGGCCATCGGGATTCTGACGCTGAGGGTCGCCCAGCTCGCGTCTGCCGCCGATAGGCCGGTCTTTTCGTTGCCGAACAGAAACGCGGCGCGTCCGCCCGCGGCTACCGTCGCCAGCACGCGCGCCGCGGCTTCGCGTGGCTGGATCACGGGCGAGCCCCGTCGCGACGTGGTGGCGAGCACGAGCTCGAAGCCTTCGACGGCAGCGCCCACGGTCTCGAGCCGCGCTGCGCTCTCGAGGACGTCCCACGCCTTGACGGCCATCTTGATCGCCATCTCGTGCTCTGGCACGGCCAGCTTGCTCGGCTTGACCAAACACAGTTGTGTAAAGCCCATCGTCTTGATCGCGCGCGCGCTTGCGCCGACGTTTTCCGGGTAGTGCGGCCTGACGAGTACGAAACGCGTCGCCTCGTGAACCGGCAGGACAAGCATCGGCTTGGGGCTCACGCGAGGCTTGTCGAAGCTCATGGCATCGCCGTCGGCGCTTCGGAGCGGGCGCAGCGAAAGCCGAGCCATGGACGGCGTTCGCCAGGCGGCATCGGCTCGCGCGCCGCGCCGCGCAGCCAGGCGAGGGCATCGCGATAGCTGCCGCCACGGTAAACGCGCTCGTCGCGCGCTTGCGACGGGTCAGGTCCTCTGGGATCGCCGACCGCTACCGCTGGGTATTCGGCTGCATACCGATCGAGCACCCATTCTGCGGCGTTGCCGGCCAAGTCCAAAAAGCCCTCGGGGGTGCGCCCGGCTGGGAAGGAGCCGACCGGCGCGAGTTCGGCGTAACCGTCGTCGGCGTCCGTCACGTCGATGCCGAGGCGTCCGTGATTCGCGCGATGCATGCTGGGATCGTCACCCCACGGAAAGCGTCGGCCGGTCACGCCGCGGGCGGCGCGCTCGAACTCGGCCTCGCTGGGCAACCGCGCGCCGCGAAAAGCACAATAGGCGCTCGCGTCATACCAAGTGACGAAGGTCGCCGGATAGTCGGGTCGCGCGAAACGCGAGCCTGCGCTGAACGGCACGGGCTCGCAGCGTCCGACCCGCACGCACGAAGCGTAGTCCTCCACGCTGACCTCGCGGCGATCCAGCAAGAACGCGGAGAGATGGACGCGGTGACGCTCCTGCTCGTCGGCGAACACCTGCGGATCACAATAGGTGGGCAGGGGCTCGCGCGCGCAGAGGGCGGCCGCGTCCAAGATATCCGCGCTCGTCGAGCCCATCCAGAAGTCGGACGCCGCAATGCGGATCATGGTCGACCCTCGCGCATGGAGCACGTGGAGTTCTGCGCCGAGCGGGCGGGCGGCCTGGCTCGTTTCGCTCGCGCTGACGACCGTCGGTGGCATGGCGAGCAGCATGCAGGAAAGGGCCGCCAGCACCCGCAGACCAAGCTCCGTGATTCGGCGCGTCACGGCTCCAAATCCGGAGCGCGCCCCGCGTCAGAAGCAGCGCGTCGTTCGGTGCCTGCGTCCGCAGCCGCAGTCGATGCCGCGCCGCCGTCGCGACCGGCGTGCTCTCGCGCATCGCGGCGCAGCGCGCTCTTGAGCTTGCTCTTCAGGGTGGAATCTCGCGGTTGATCGGGTTTGACCTCGGCGGCTGGCGCGACCGCGCTCACGCTGTCCATGCGCTCGGCCGGGCCGCGTTCGGGCTCACGCAGCCCCGTAGAAAGCTGAAATCCAGTGATGCCGATCAGCGCGCCCGCTGCCGCGGCACCGACCACGAGGCGCGTCGTGCGAGCGTCGTTCGGGCGCGGATGATGTTCGTCAGGCAGCGTCGGCAGCGCGCTGCGCGGACTTTTGACCAAGGCTTCCGCCAGCGCTTGAGCGAAGGCCTCCGCGCTCTCGAAGCGGTTGCTTGGATCTTTGTCGAGAGCGCGCGCCAGAACTCGATCGACGTGAACGTCGACGCCCGCGCGCTGCGCGATCGGTGGCGGCTCGTCGCTCGTGATACGCGTGGCGACCGCGACGGCGTCCTCGCCTGGGAAGGCGCGTTCGCCGCTGATCGCCTCATACAGCGTCACCGCCAGTGAGAATTGGTCGCTCAACGGTGAGAACGTGCCGGTAGCCACGCTCTCGGGTGCGCTGTAAGCGGGTGTTCCGAGCAGACCGCCCTGCCTCGTCAGGGTCGAGTCCGGCACGCGCGCGATGCCGAAGTCCGCGATTTTCGCGCCGGTAGCCGTCAAAATGATGTTTTCGGGCTTG
>DASYCR010000470.1:0-1748 GCA_036500095.1 Polyangiaceae bacterium | reverse complement strand
CAGATCCACGCCGGCGGGTTTCGTCTCGATCTGGCAGCGCCGCGCAGCGGTCTGCAAACGGTGCTGCCCGAGTCGATGGCGCCGCACTTGTCGCGCGCCGCGTGGACGGGGGCGCGCCTGGTCGTCGCGTTGCCGCGCGGTCCGGGTCTCGAACTCGCGAGCTACCTGTGCGAAGAGGGCGAGCTGCGCCCTGCGCCGCCCGTGGGCGCGCCCTGAGCGTCAGCTCGCTTCCGGCGCGTGCTGCAGCTCCGCGACCTTCTTGACCTTGCTGAAGCGCGCCTTCACGCGATCGGCCACCACGTAGAACGAGGGCACCACCAGCAGGCTCAGCAGCGTCGAGAGCGTGAGGCCGCCGAGCACGGCGATCGCCATCGGTCCGCGGGTCTCGGCGCCGGCGCCGAGGCCGAGCGCGGACGGCACCGCGGCCATCATCGTGGCCACCGTGGTCATCAAGATCGGTCGCAAACGAACCGGTCCCGCCTCGAGCATGGCGTCGATGGCGCTCAGCTTCTTTTCACCGCGCACGCCGTTGGCGTAGTCGACCAAAATGATCGAATTTTTCTTGGTGATGCCCATCAAGAGCAGGATGCCGATCATGCTGTAGATGCTGAGCGTCTTGCCCGCGACGAACAGCCCGACGAAGGCGCCCGCCACCGACAGTGGCAAGATCGTGAGCACCGTGACCGGGTGCATGAAGGAATCGAATTGGGCGGCGAGGATCATGTACGCGACCGCGATGCCGAACACGAGCGCGAACAGCAGGCTGTGCATCGAGGTTTGAAAATCACTGCTCTGGCCGCCGAGCACCGCGTGGTAGCCCACCGGAAAGTCGCTCGACAGCGCCTGCGCGCGCGCGAGCGCTTCGGATTGCGAGTGGCCGGCCGCGACGTTGCCCGTCACGGTGATCGAACGCTCGCGGTCGACGTGATTGATCGACTGCAATACCGGCTTTTCTTCCACGCTGACCAACGTGGAAATAGGCACCATTTGCTGCGTCGCGCTGCGCACGAAGATGTTGCCGATGTCCTCCGGGCGCAGGCGCTGCGCGAGCAGCATGCGCATGCGCACGTCGAGCCGGCGTCCCTCGGACGAGAATTTGCCGACCACCGTGCCGCCGACCAGCGCGTTGATGGTGGAAGCCAGATCCTGAATCGTCACGCCCACGTCGCTCGTGCGATCGCGCAGCGGGGTGATCTGAATTTCGGGCAAGCCGAGCTGGTAGTCGCTGTCGACGTCGGTTGCCACGCCGCTCTGCGCGAGCGAGTCGCGCAGCTTGAGGGCTTGGGCGATCAGCGTGTTCCAGTCCGGTCCGCGCACGGACACCTCGATCGGAAAGCCCTTGGACGAGCCGATGCCCTGCTGTGACGGATCTTGGATCGACACGCGGGCGCCGGGCACGACCAGCTGTTTGCGCAGCGAGGCCGCGAACTCCTGCTGCGTTTGCGTGCGTTCGCTCGGCGGGACCAAGCTGACCGTGATGCTCGCCGAGCCCGGGCTCACGTTCGACATCACGCTCTCGACTTCCGGGTGCTTGTACAGAGCCTGTTCCAGGCGCTGCGCCTCGTGATCGGCCTCGGTCACGTCGCTGCCCGTGGGCGCGGTCACGCGGATGCTGAAGCGAGACTGATCTTGCGGCGGGCTGAACTCGCTCGGCAGGAGCAGGCCGAGCCCGAGCGCGCCGACCATCACGAGCGACGAGACGAACAGCACTTTCCACGGGTGAGTCAGGGCAAGTCCGAGCGCTCGCC
>DASYCR010000469.1:0-1588 GCA_036500095.1 Polyangiaceae bacterium | reverse complement strand
TGGCGCACCTGCCAAAAGCGCTCGCATTCAAGGTTGCGGCCGGCGCGGAGTTCGTGGACGCGGCAGACCAGTCACTCGAATACGCACGGCTGATCGGCTTTCGTGCGTTGCCGGATGGCGGGCATCTGTCGCTGAAAGGTGTGCGCACGGAAGGCCAGCTGTCAGCGTTGGTCGTGTGCTATGAAGGCCGCCGAATTTTTGGGACGAGAGCTGTGGAGCGCTTCGCGCCCGCAGTGGCACTCTTTGAGCTCGCGTTCGCGCGGTACCTCGAGCGCGACGCGCGTACCGAGGCGGTCCGCGCGCTCGAAGACGTCACGCGACGCGTACATGCCGAATACATGGGCAAGCTCTCGCAGCTCGAGCTCCAGCTCACGGAAGCGCGGGGAGAAACGCCGGCTACGGGTGTTAGCTCGCTTGGCGCCGAAAAAGAGAACGCGCGCCACGCCGAGGAACTGCGGCGCTCGCAACAGCATGCGCGTGCGCTGGAGCAACAGGTTGGCGCGGCTACCTCCCAGCTGGAACAGGCGCACGTGGAGCTGCATCGGCGCAGCGAGTTGCTCCGCCAGCGATCGCGAACGTTGTACCTCCTGGAGCGCGTGCTCGCGCTTACCGCTTCGACGGATGATCCAAAAGCGCTCGCCGAAGGTTTGCTGTCGCTCGTCGGCGATGACTTGCAGGCGCAGCGGTGCTCGCTGTTTCTCCGCGCCCCGGAACCGGACACGCTGTATCTCGCGGCCGCCCGCGGGCTCGCTCCACACATCAAAGAGGGCCAGCGCATCCGCGTTGGTGATGGCGTGGCCGGCCGCGTTGCGGCGACCCGGGAGCCGTTGCTCGTTGTTGACGGGTCCGACGCCGCGGCGCAGCCATTGCTTGGCGACGAATATCTGACGACGGGCTCGTTCATTTCATTCCCGCTCGTGCTACACGATCAGCTCGTCGGCGTGGTCAACCTCACGAACCGTGTCCAGAACGGTCTCTTTGTCGAAGAAGACGTCGAGCGCGTGCGGCTGTTGGGATTGGTCTGTGCGGTAGCGGCCGCGGAAGCGCGCCTCGCCGAGCGACTGGTGGGAGCATTGCCGGTTGCCTGACGCGCTCGTCGGCGCCATCAAGGCGCTTACACAGGGACAATCGCTCAGCGCCGCCGAATCAGCCGCAGCATTCGGTGTCATCATGCGGGGCGAAGCGACGCCGGCGCAGATCAGCGCGCTGTTGATCGCGTTACGCATGAAAGGCGAAACGGCCGCCGAAGTGTCCGGCGCCGTCCAGGCGCTGCGCAGCGTTATGGTGCGTGTCGCGCACCCCACGCCTGAGTTGCTGGTTGATACGTGCGGGACGGGCGGCGGTGTACTCGGCACCTTCAACATTTCGACGGGAGCGGCGTTCGTCGCGGCAGGTGCGGGCGTGCGCATTGCCAAGCACGGCAACCGATCGTTCACGACCAAGTGCGGCAGCGCCGACGTGCTAGAGGCGCTGGGCGTCCGGTTTGATCTCGATCCCGAGCGACTGGCGCAGGTGCTCGCCGACGCGGGTATCGTGTTCATGTTCGCCCCGGCGATGCACCCGGCGATGCGTCACGCGGGGCCCGTCC
>DASYCR010000468.1:0-4205 GCA_036500095.1 Polyangiaceae bacterium | reverse complement strand
CCGCCAGCCGTCGGAAGGCGCGTTGCACCTCGCCGCGCGAGGCCATCGTGCTGATTCCGAGCGCTCGATAAGCTGCCATCTTTCGATCGGGTGCGATCGCCGAGCGCGTGCCGGGACGGGACGCGCGGCTCGCCTCGGGCGCAGGCGCGCGCTTGCCCTGCTGGCGCGCGCGCGTGCGGCCGTGCAAAAACTCTACGGGTGTGAGCGGCGTGACGCTGCCGGAGCGCTGAGGCCGCGCCACGTGGAACCGGAGCAGCGCTTCCGAAAGTCCAAACAGTGCTTCGAGCCGACTGCGCTTTTGCTTGCGCAAGGCCGCGGCCACCAGGGCGTGGCTGCCTAAACCCTCCTCGACCACCATCTCGCCCACCCGCGCGCTCGGGCGCAAGGTCAAGCGCGCGATGATACGTCCCAGCGCGGCCAAGCTGAGCAAGCCGTCGCTCGTCAGGATCTCACCGATGCGCGCGTGCTTGAGTGTCGTCTCCACGTCCTCCACCAAGCCGTTGCGGACGTGAATGCGATGGCTGCGGCCAGCGTTGCCGCCTTCGACCTCGACCAGTTCGAGCGCGCCACTCGCTTGAGCGCGATGAAGCGCGCCGAGCACGTCACCGAGCGTGGTGAGCCGCAAGCGACCTGGCAGCTGCATGCTCCGTCGCTAGCAGCAATCCCGAGTTTTGCCCTAATTTTCGACCGCAGCCGCCGACCCCACCGCGACTTGCGTCGTGAGGTGCACGAGCTCCGGCAAACACACTTCGCGTTCGACGACGGCGCGACACACGACCGCGCGCGCGCTGATCGCGAGCGAGCCGCTACCCGCCTCCGTGGCTACCAAGGCGAGCTTGGCGACCAGCATAGCCGCGCCATTTTCGGCGGAGCGCGCTTGAACACGTGACCTGAGCGGCCGCACGAAGCTCGGCGCCTCTGTCACGAGCGCGTCACCCCACGCTACGCGTCCGTTTTTCGCGACGAGATCGAGCTGGCAAAAGACGCGCCCGGGCCGCGCGGCAGGCGCGCAAGCGAGGCGCGCGTCCAGCGCCGGCTCCTCGGCACCGCTCGCCGTCACGAACAGCAACGCGCCACACACGGCCGAGAACTTGGCGAGCGATTTCATTGACTGCTCGGCGGCGCGTAAAAATCGACGAGCCGGATCGGAGTGGGCGACAGAATGATCTCTACTTTCGAGCGCTTGCCGCGCGAATCTCCACCAATTTGAAAGTCGCTCGCCGGGTCCAGCTCGATGCTCACGGAGTCCACGAGGTAGTCGAACAAAACCTCCGGATTATCGTACTCTCCGCGCCAAATCTCGGGAAAGCGCCGCACGAAGGTGAGCGGGGAGATGGTGGCCACCCGCAGGTGCATGCGATCCGGGCGCTCCTCGGCGAAGGGGAACATGCGAAAGCCGTAGCCATAGTACGGGATGGTCGCGAGCGCGCACAGGCGCATCGGCCCCTCGTAGATGACCGAGCCGCGCGAGATCGGTTGCCCGAGTCGAGCGCCCTTGGCGCCCACGCGAAACGCTTCACCGCCCTGGTTGACTATCCGGCAGTGCGGCATGCGGCGTAAGAGGTAGCTCGGGATGGAGCGCGTGACGGCCGCGATGGCATAGCTGAGCGGCCCGGCAGCAACACGCTTGAGCGGCGTGCCCGACAATTGGCTCTTGACCTTGTTGTAGTCGGCGAGCACGTCGGCGTCCGCACCTAGACCGCAGAAGGGCGCGATGAAACCCTCCACCTCGATCAGCCGCACGTCCCGGCTGCCCGCGTCGCGCGTGAGGCGCTCGATATCGGCCGCGAGTTCACCGCTCTTGGCGTCGCGCGCTCCGACGACCCAGGCCAGCGCGTTGCCGGTGCCCAGTTTGAGCAGGCCGAAACGCGGCAACGGCTTGCCCTGCTTGCGCCCTTCGCGAACGACTTCACTAACCATCACGGTGAACGTGCCGTCACCCCCGCCCGTGAGCACGGTGCCGTAGCCGCGACTGACCAACGTCTTGGCGATTTCCGCGGCGTCTTCCAGACGGCGCGACACGAATAGATCGCCGCCGAGCAGGATTTGGTCGAGCGTCGAAATAACCTCTTGGGTCACGCTCTTGGCGTTGCCGTTGACGACCACCGCGATTCTCTCGGCAGGCGGCAGTTCGGAACCACGCCGCGACGCGGGAGCGAGTCCCCCGGGGCGGCTGGGCGAGTCAGCGTCGTTCGCCAAAACATTCATCTATTAGGCCTGCTCATACTAGAGTGCCATCCCGGAGGTTCACGGGACCATGAGCCGGACGGCTCGCCGTTTTGCCAAATGAAATCCAGGGGAAAAACCGCAAAGTCGCAAGCTCCTGCCCGAACCGGTGCGCCCGCTAGGCGCGCGTCCAAGAGCCGCGCGCTCGACGCCCCGCTCAGAAAAACCAGCCCGTCGGGCGCGCGCTCAGCCAGCAGCCGCCCGACCAGCAGCCGCGCTGCCGAAAGCGCTCGCCCTGGCAAGCGCCGCCTGGGCATGCGCGGCGCGGCGCCCTGGGCCGCTCGCCACGCCCAGAAACACGCCGAGGAAGCCGCCGCTCGCAATCGCGAGCCCCCAAAACCCGGCAGCGCGCGCGCCACGTTGCGCACGCCCGACCATGCGGATCGCATCAAGCAGCGGATCAGCGAGCTACACACCGTGCTCGTCAAGATTCGCGGCCTGCGCAAAAACCTCGCTGAGACGTTCTACCAGCTTGGCGGCGCGCTCAAACAGATCCAGGAGCAGCGTCTGTACGACGCCAAGGGCTACGCCTCGTTCGAAGCGTTCGTCGAGCGCGAGCTCGATCTGGGCAAGGCGACCGCCCTCAAGCTGTCCCGCGTCCCGGAAATATTCCTCGAGAGCGCTGCGCGCCGTTTCGGTCTAGAGGCGGTGCTCGCCGGCCTCGACGCGCTCGAACAGCACGCTAGCGAAGTCCCCGCGAGCAAGCCGCCCGTGACTCGGCCGGCGCTACCCCTCAAGCCGCCGAAATAGGCTGCGTCCGCCGCGTTTCCGCGGGCTCGTTCGACGCTTCTCCCTCTCTCCGTTCCACGTTTTCTGCTACGGGAGGGCACCTGGATGCGCTTCATCGATGAATGCGAGCTGAGAGTCGAGGCCGGCAACGGCGGCAATGGTTGCGTCGCGTTTCGTCGAGAGAAGTTCATTCCGTTCGGCGGTCCCGCGGGCGGCGACGGCGGCCGCGGCGGTGACGTCGTGCTGCTCGCCGACTCCGGCCTGGGCACGCTCTACGACTTGATGTACCAGCGCGTGCACCGCGCCGAGCCGGGCAAGAACGGCGAAGGCAAGGACTGTTATGGGCGCGCCGGCAAGGATCTCGAGATCCGCGTGCCGGTCGGGACCGTCGTCTTCGACAGCGACCGACAAGAGAAGCTGTGCGAGCTGACGCGGCCACACGAACGCGTCGTGATCGCTCAGGGCGGCCAAGGGGGTCGCGGCAACAAGCATTTCGCGACGCCGGTCGAAAAAGCGCCGCGCCGAGCCGAGCCCGGAAAAACCGGGGAGGCACGTACCCTACGCCTCGAGCTCAAGGTGATGGCCGACGTCGGCTTGCTCGGCTTCCCGAACGTCGGCAAGAGCACGTTCATCAGCGCGGTCAGCCGAGCGCGTCCCAAGGTCGCGGACTATCCGTTCACGACGCTGGTGCCGCACCTCGGGGTCGTTACGATCGGCGACGAGCGACGCGGGCTCGGTCGTTCCTTCATCGTCGCCGATATTCCGGGGCTGATCCCGGGAGCGAGCGAAGGCGCAGGCCTCGGCACGCGCTTCTTGCGCCACCTCGACCGCACGCGCCTGCTCCTTCATCTCGTGACGCTCACCGACGAGGAAGGGCGCTCGCCGCTCGACGACTACCACGTGATTCGCCGCGAGCTCCGCGCGTACAGCCCAGAGCTCGCCGGTCGCCCCGAGGTCGTCGCGATGACCAAAGGCGACTTGCCCGAGGTGCGCGAAGCCTACGAGCTTGCCAAGCCCGAGTTCGAAGCGCTCGGCATCGATCTCTTCCTGATCAGCGCCGCCACCCACCAAGGCCTAACCGAAATCACCCAACGCCTCGCGGAACGCCTCTTCATCTGACGGCGCGGGCAGACCCATCACGAATTCACCGCGAAGGCGCGAAGATTTTTTGGGGGTCGTGCAGCGCGTCAGCTCGAACACGAGGTAACGACGCGCCGCGACAAGCAAAGCTGCGCGCGACGTACGCATTG
>DASYCR010000467.1:0-5994 GCA_036500095.1 Polyangiaceae bacterium | reverse complement strand
CGCGTCGCTGAAGTAGTCGTAGCCGCAGATCGCGCCGTCCGTGACGGTGTGGGTGCCGCACTGCACGCCGTCCTGCACGTAGACCACTCCACACTGGGCTGCATCGGTGACGATCGTGGTGCCGCACAGCGTCGCGTCCTTGACCGTGTCGTAGCCGCACACGGCGCCGTCCGCGACGGTTTGTGAGCCGCACACCGCAGCGTCCGTCACGGTCTCGTAACCGCACACGGCCGCGTCGGTCACCTCTTGCAAGATCTCTTTGCCGGCCACTATCGGAATCGTCACGCTGGCGGTTCCTTCGAGATCCACGCCAGCTTGCGTGATGCTGCCGAGCATGGCGATCGCCGCGATCGGCGTTTGAAACGAGCCGTTCACGACCAGGCCGTTGTGATCCAAGCGCGCGTGGGCGTCCGTGTTCAGCTCGACGCCGCTGACCGCGAATTTGCCGTCGAGCGTGACGTACCAATCCGAGGGATTGCCGTCGAAGAAGCCGACCGTTGCCAGATCGCCCTTGAGCCCGATGTACGGCGAGAGGCTGGTCGACGCGATGCCGCTCACGGTCAAGCCGTTCTGGTCGGCGTTCAACGAGGCCTGCGCCATCGCCAGATCCGTCAAATTCAGACCCGTCCATTGGCCGAGTTTGCTCGCGTCGAGCGAGAGGTCGCCCTGTGCCTTGAAATACGTGTCCGTGAGCGCCGTGCTCGCGTGCCCCGCGGCCTTGAGCTGCGCCGTGTTCTTGAGTGGGACCGAGTCGGGCATCCAGCCGTTGCCCGCGGTCACCGTGCCGCTGTAGTACGCCGCGCCGCTCGTGCCGACGATGGTGCCCACGATCGTGCTCTGAGCGACCGGGATCTGCAGACCGATCGCGCCCGCCGAGATGCTGATGTCGAGCTCCGAGTTCGAGCCGAATTGAAAGCCGCCCGCGGGGTCGGTGAAGAAGGTCCTACCGTCGCCGTCCGGGTCCAGATTGACGACCGTGTTACCGCCGATCGCGACCGGCAATTTCATCTCGTTGAGATCGATCTCGCCGCCGATCCACATATGACCGTCGAAGCTCGCCGCGTTCGCGTCGATGCCCCAGGTGTTGGTCGGCGTGAACGGCAGATGCCCGCCGATCGAAAAACCGACGCTCGCCTCGTTCACCGGACCCATCAAGCCGCCGAGCGACGCCTTCAAGAAGAAGGACGGATCGGACGGATCGAGCGTCATCGTCACGCTCTGGTTGTCCGCGGCCGAGATCGTGAGCTGCCCCACGCTCGCCGAAAATCCCGCCGAAAACGTAAAGTACAGGTATTTGCGCTCCGCCTCGATCGGCGCGTCCACGTTTTGGATATTGGCGCCTAGATCGTAGCCCACCGCCGCGTACACGGCGTTGTCAACGCTCACGCCTTGCAGAAAGCCGAGATTCGGCAGCGGCAACCGCACCGAGCCGTCGAAGCCCTGCAGGCCCTCGCCCTTGCTCGCGTCGTAGCTGAGCGTGAGCTTCGCCTCGGCGAGCGTGATGTGTGTATTGCCGGGCGCGTCGATCAACACGGTGCCCTTCAGCGAAAAGCCGCCGGTCGCCAGATCCTCGACGTTGCTCGCCAGCGTGCGCAGCGTCACCGGTACCGCGCCCTTGGGATCGAGCACGAACACGGCGAAGCCGTTGGGCGCCACCGCGCCGTCCTGCGTCGCAGCTCCCGTGCCGCCCGCAGCTCCCGCGCCGCCACCCGTGCCCGCGTTGCCATTCGAGCTGCTCGCGTTGCCGTTCGTGCCGGTCTGATCGTTCCCTGACTTGGGCGTGGCATTGTCTTCGGCGCGCTGAGTCGCCGAGCAACCATTGCCGTCGACCGCCACACCCACGGGCGTATTCGGACACAAGTCTTGATCCGCACTGACTCCGTCCGTATCACTGTCACTCTTCGGCTGAGCCGCCGCGTTCGGATCGGCAATCCCCGGCACACCAGCGCCGCTTGATGCCGATTGACCGGCAGTGCCGCAACCCGCAATCAGCGCAACCATGAACAACGACGTGTGCAAATATGAGCGTGCCATAGGGACAGTTCTCCTCACTGGTTGAAGAACGCGGCGACCCAGCCAGCAGGCCTTCAGGTCATCTTCAGCGCGTTGTGCCAAGCTCCAGAGCAACCCACGTGCCAGCCCGCGATCCGCCGGAAATACGGCCAATTTGTGTGCGAACGCAGCTCGGAGGTGCACGGCGTTGCACGCTTGCCGCCAGGTGAACGAATCGTTGTGCAAGGCCTTGCACACTCAGGCGAGCAAGTGGCGGCGCCGCTGACGGACGGCCACACGGGTCAGCGTGACGTTTCTATCGTGTGCGTTTGAGCCGTAGAGCGATCCAATTTCACGTCGGGCAGACGACCGTGCGAGGTTGTCGTTCAATCTGATCTCGACTAGATCGCCGGTGTGGCAGAAGGCGCGAGCGGGCAGATCGTTGCGATGGGCGGCGGTGGTTTCTCCATGGAGCCGGACAACCCGCTCCTCGACGACTACGTTTTGTCACTATCCAGTCGGAAACCCGCACGCGTGTGCTTCCTGCCAACAGCGAGTGGTGACTCCCCGGCATACGTGGCTCGATTCTATCGAGCGCTCAGCCCCAAGTGTATTGTCAGCGATCTGACGCTCATTGATTCCGCGCTGCCTCGACAGCCGCGCTCGAGCGCTGAGCTCGAGGCGTTCGTACGCGAACAAGATGTTTTTTACGTTGGCGGCGGCAACACCGTTCACTTGCTTGCACTCTGGCGCGCGCATGGCTTGGACCGTCTTCTGCGCGACGCTTGGTCTCGGGGCGCGGTCCTTTGCGGTGTGAGCGCGGGGATGAATTGCTGGTTTTCGGCAAGCTTGACCGACGGTTTCGGAGGCCTGGCGCCATTGCACGACGGGTTGAACCTAATCGAAGGCAGCGCCTGTCCTCACTACGACGGCGAACCGGGACGTCGCCCCGCGTTTCATCAGGCAATCGCGGATGGTTTTCCGGCTGGGTACGCTGCGGACGATGGGGCGGGCCTGCACTTCGTCGGCAAGGAACTAGTCCGAGTAGTCAGCTCGAGACCGATTGCCAAAGGCTATCGCGTAGGCCTTCGCGATAGGCGCGTGATCGAAGACGAAATTGTCGCCCGTTTTCTCGGCGACTGATTGCCAACATCACGACCGTCATCTATCGCTTCACGCGACTTCAACGACCGAGAGAAATCATGAGCGAACAACACCATACTGGAAGTTGCCAATGTGGAGCGGTCACGTTCGAGGCTGAAGTGGATCTGGACAAGACGCGGACATGCAATTGCTCGCGCTGCCAGCGGCTCGGGGCTGTCTGGGGATACACGTCGCTCGAAAAGCTCAAGATACTATCGGGGGAGGAAAATCTCGCGACGTTCACGTTCAATCGACATGTTGGGAAACATCGGTTTTGCAAGACGTGCGGGATCGAGCCTTTCGCCACCGGAACGATTGCGGTCATCAATGCAAACTGTCTCGATGGCGTGAACCCGCGCGAGCTGAACTCGGTCCATGCTGATGGACGGTCGGTCTGACGAGGCCCGCGCGCTCGGCTAGCGGCTGCACGAGCGCAGCCCTCGCCCTTGCCAGCCGAGAACCCGCGTTCACGCCCCACCGCAACGCCCGTTCGCGCTCGGTGCGTGGAACCGCGAAATCCCGCTGCTCCTAGCTTGGCCCGATCCTTGAAGTAGAGGGCGGCGGAGGATCATCGAGCCATGCAGATTCGGACCGGATTGGGCTTTTGCTTGCCGCTACTCGCTACCGTCTTCGCCGCGGGCTGCGCCCTGAAGCACGAGGACCCTGCCGATGAATACCGCGAGGCGGTGCCGAGCGCGCAGTCTGTGAACATCGACGGTCCGGGTAGCGCGAGCGGCACGAGCTCGACGGCTTCGCTCTCGTCTGCGCCCCAGGCGCATACGCTCGGAACCGCGCCGCCCGGCGCGCCCGATCCAAGCGGCTACGCCAAGTGGTACGGCTTCACGCGCGACGAGCGCGACGGGGTCAACGTGATAACGCTCGCGATTCTCGGCGGCGTTTCGCTGATCGTTCACAGCGATCCGACTTCGACCACGTCGGACTCGGCGATCTGGGGTCCGTACACCGATGCGCTTGACCCGGCGAGCTACCGCTTGCGCGTGCAGCGCGTCGCGCTTGGCGAGTATGACTACGTGCTCGAAGGGCGTCCCAAGGCGTCGAGCTCCGACGCGGACTATCAGACGGTACTGAGCGGCAAGGGCTACGGGCGCAAGGACGCCCGCCACGGTCAGGGCGCGTTCACGGTCGATCTCGACGCGGCGCGCGCGCTCGATCCGTACAAGCACGCGAACGACTCGGGCTCGGTGGTCTTCGAGTACCAGCTGCCCGCCAACATCGACGACGATCTGACGGCCTTGCCCCGCACGATCAGCGCCACGGTCGTGCCCCAGGGCGAGAGCCACTACTCGATCGAATCGCAGGCCAACGTCGATCACACCGGCGCTCTGCACGTGGCGGCGCACGCCGACATCGACGCGAGCAAGACGACGGCGCTCGAGGACGTGCAAGTGGAGAGCCGTTACCGCGCCGACGGCGCGGGCCGCGCGGACATCACCATCAGCGGCGGCGACGTGCCCGCCACGCTCGGCACCGTGACCGCCAGCGAATGCTGGGGCAGCGATTTCATGCGTAGCTACTACACGGACTCCGCCAATATCGAGCCAAGCGCAGGCGACGCGGCGGCCTGCGTGTACGCGGCGCCGTAAGCCCGTAGCCGAGCGACCACCGTTTCAGGCATCATGCCGGCGTGGCTGCAATCAAGCACGTGCTGATCGCCAACCGGGGCGAAATTGCGGTTCGCATCACGCGCACGCTGCGTGAGCTCGGCGTCGAAGCGGTCGCGGTCGCGACGCCCGAGGATCGCGCGTCGTTGCACGCCCTCCGCGCCGATCGCGTGCTCGCGCTCGAGTCGCCACTCGGCTATCTCGACGCGGAAGCGCTGGTCGCGCTGGCCAAGGGCGCGGGCTGCGACGCGGTTCACCCGGGCTACGGCTTTCTGTCGGAGAACGCCGAGTTCGCCGAGGCCTGCGAGCGGCAAGGTCTGACCTTCATCGGTCCGCCCGCGCAGGCGATCGCGAAAATGGGCTCCAAGATGCGCGCGCGCGCGGCCATGCTCGCGGCCGGCGTGCCGATCGTACCGGGCGGCGACGCGAACGATCTCGAACAAGCGCGCGCCACGGCCAGCGCAATCGGCTACCCGATCTTGATCAAGGCGACCGACGGCGGCGGCGGCAAAGGCATGCGCCGCGTCGACAGCGAAGCCGAGCTCGCATCGGCCTTCGAGCGCACCACGAGTGAAGCGCACAAGGCGTTCGGCAACGGCGCGCTGTACATCGAGCGCGCGCTCGCCGACGCGCGACACGTGGAGCTCCAGATCTTGGGCGACCGCCAGGGACGCATCGTGCACCTGTTCGAGCGCGACTGCTCGCTGCAGCGCCGCCACCAAAAAATCATCGAGGAAACGCCGTGCCCGGTGCTGCCCGCGAGCACGCTCGAGCAAATGGCGGAAGTAGCGCGCCGCGGCGCCGAATCGATCGGTTATTTTTCCGTCGGCACGTTCGAGTTTTTGTTGGCGAGTGACGGCTCTTTCTATTTTTTGGAGATGAACACGCGCCTGCAAGTCGAGCACCCGATCACGGAGCTTTGCACCGGCCTCGATCTGGTGCGCGAAATGCTGCGCGTCGCGGAGGGCAAACCGCTCGATTTCGAGATTGCCACGCGCCGTGGCGCCGCCATCGAAGCGCGTCTGTACGCCGAAGATCCGGAACACGGCTTTCTGCCGAGCGCGGGCAAAATCAGCGGGCTGCGCGCGGCGAGCGGCCCGTTCGTGCGCGACGACTCGGGCGTGTACGAGGGCGCGCGCGTGAGCGATCGCTACGATCCCATGCTGGCCAAGCTCTCGGTTTGGGCGCCCGATCGCGCGCAAGCCATCGCGCGCATGCGCCGCGCGCTCGGCGAGTA
>DASYCR010000466.1:0-5259 GCA_036500095.1 Polyangiaceae bacterium | reverse complement strand
GGCGCCGACTACGTCGCGTTCGACGGACCGAAGCGCATCACCGCGCTCGTCACCGAAACGCGTTACGGTAAATGGTTGCAGAGCGCGCGACGCCATGGCCTCGGTCGTAGCGTGCGCGGCGAGTCAGCCCTTTCGTTGGTGAAGCGCGGACTCTCCGTGACGTCGCTCTTGATGCTGCTCGGCATGCTGGGCGGTTTCGGGTTCGGCGTGCTGTGGGCGCACGCCGAACGCCGAGCTGCTCTCATCCCGCGCTACGCCTCTGCGCTCGCGGGAACCACTCTGGCGGCGTTGCCAGTCGCGACCGTCGTGTTATTTACCGCGAGCGCGAGCTCGTTGCCGCTAGCCGCCGCCATCGTGGTGGTCACGACAGCGGCCTGGGTGTCGCGGCACTTGGCTCGCGCCACGTTGGTCGGAGTTGATCGGCATTGGGCGCAAGCCCTGCACGCGGCCGCGCCGCTGGGCGCCGTGCATCCGCCGTTCGTGCTGACGAGCGTGGTCCTATTGGAAATTGGGATGCGGTTGCCCGGGCTCGGCAGCGCCGCCGTCGACGCCATTGGCAACGACGACGTAGACGTCTGGATGGCGTGCTCGCTCTCGCTCGCACTCGTCACGCTCGTGCTCAGAAACCTGGCCGATCTGATCTTGGCGCGCGGCACCGCGACGGACTCGGAACCATGAACCCGCGTCTCTCGGGCAAAGGACGCTCCTGGCTTGCGCTGACGACAGGCCTCCTCCTGCTGATCGTGGCCGCGCTGGTCGCGCCACTTTCGGCAGAGCTCGCCATCTATGCCCGCGGGCTCGAGTTTACGATTCTCGCGGCGACGTTGATCACGGCCGTCGCGTTCTTGGTCGCGTTGCCCTTGGGCGTGCTGGCGGGTAGCGGGCCCCGCATCGTCGATACGGTGCTCAAGCAGCTGTGCGATCTGGTCGGCTCGCTGCCGAGCCTGTTCGTCGCGGCTGTGCTCTGGGCCTGGGCTGGGCACGCCATCACTTACGTGTGCGCGCTCGGCGCGCTGCGTGGTCTCGAGCTCGGCTGGCTGTTGCGCTCGGAGCTCGTGCGCCTCGAATCCGCAGTCCCCGACGACGAACGCCGCAGTTTGCGACGCTTGCCGCTCGCGGTCTTCCTGCGACGGTACCTGCCCTCGTCGCTCGGCCCCGTGTTCGCGAGCGCGTCGTTCAGCGTCGCTTGGTTCGTCGGGTTGGATGCCGCGCTCGCCTTGACCAGGCTGCGACCCGTCGACGCGCGTCCGTCCTGGGGTGTTCTCCTGGGCGAAACAGCCAACTCCTCGGTAACGCTGCTCGCGGCCGGCTCGGTTGCACTGCTCACAGTCGCACTGCACGCGCTGTTTCGCCCGCCGCAAGTGAGTCCTTGACCGGCCGCAAAAGGCACGAATGTTGCGTCCAAGTCGCGGCACTAGTGCTAAAAAGCTGCCGACCGCCATGGCCCTCTTAACCGTCACCGAACGGAATTTCGAACAAGAGATCCTCAACAGCGAGCTGCCGGTGTTGGTCGAGTTCAGCGCGGAGTGGTGCGGTCCGTGCAAAACCATCGCGCCGGAGCTCAACGCGCTCGCCGACGAACTGAAAGACAAGGCCAAGGTCGTAACGATCGACATCGATCGGTCGGCCGCGATCGCGCGCCAAATGGGCGTGCAGTCCGTGCCCACGGTCGTGGTCTTTCATCAGGGTCGCCCGGTAAACGGCAAAGTGGGCGCGCTTCGCCGGCGCGAGTTGCGCGAAATGCTGGACCCATTTTTGCCGCGTGCTGAAGGCGCGCTCAAGCCGGAAGAGGTCGCGGCTCTACTGCAACAGCAGCGCGTTAGTTTGGTCGACACGCGCGACGCGCCCGTCTTTCAGCGCGCGCACTTGCCTGGCGCGATCAACATCCCGATCAGCGAGATTGAATCACGGCTGGCCGAGTTACACATGCTGCCCGCAGCGCCGGTGGTCTATTGCCGCGCGGGTGATCAGACCAAGGATCTTGCGCAAAAACTCGCCGAGCAAGGCGTGCCCGTGTCATTCGTCGAAGGCGGCGTACTTGGCTGGGAGGCCGCGGGTTTCCCCTTGGAGCGGCCGGACTAGAACGCATCCTTTGGGATGCGTCACGGCAAACTAGCGCTCAGTGAGCTCGCGGCTCGCGGCCAGGACTTCGGCGATCACTTCGCTGACCGAGACGCCGGCCGTAGCTGCCGCCTGTGCGCACGCATCGAACTCTGGCTTCACGCGCGGCGCGCCGTACGGCCCTTCGCTCACTTTGACGGGCAGGACGCCAAAGCGCGTTTCTACCTCGACAATCCGACGAGGGCGCTCGGTGCGCGTGACGGGCAGGTGGCGCACGCCGAGCGAGCTCGTCTCGCGCAAGACGAGCTCCGCCAGGCGTTGCTCGCTCGCGCGCTCCACTAGCACCGACAGCGTGAGCGCAGGGCGCCCCTTTTTCATGACGATCGGCGTCACCCACGCGTCGAGCGCGCCGCTCTGGAGCAGAATGGTGATTGCGTGCGCGCTGAGCTCACCCGTCATGTCGTCGACGTTCGCCTCGAGCACGACGTGCGTGCCTGTGCCGTTCTCCGTCCGCGCCGCCGGCGCCGCACCGAGCACGACGCGCAGCGCGTTCAAGCGATCCGGCATCGTGCTCGAACCGAAGCCCCAGCCCGCTCGCTCGGGCGAGATCTCTGGCCAATCTGCGAATGAACGCGCGACGCTTGCCACGATACACGCGCCCGTCGGCGTGACGAGTTCGCCGTCGATCCCGGCGTCATAGGTCGGCACGCCCCGCAAACACAAAACGGTCGCCGGCGCCGGCAATGGCAGCATGCCGTGGCGACAGTCCACCGCGCCACGCCCCATCGGCAACGGCGATGCGACCACCTCCGCGGCCAGATAGTCGATGCAGGCGGCCGCGCCCACGATATCCGCGATTGAATCGACGGCACCGACCTCGTGGAAATGCACCTCAGAGAGCGGCTGCCGGTGGACGGTCGCTTCAGCCTCCGCCAGACGAAGGAACATGCGCCGCGCAAGCTCGCGCGCGCCGTCGGACAATTTCGACTTCTGCAGCAAGAGGTCGATCTCGGCGTAGCTGCGCTCGGGCTGCGCGCCGAGCACAGCTACATCGAACTTGCAGCCCGCGATCGCGCCGCCCCGGGCGGAGTATAGGGAAACTTCGCACCCGGCCACGCCCACGCTCGCAATCGCGTCGCGCACGACCTGGAAGGGAACACCGAGATCGACGAGTGCGGCGACCGTCATGTCGCCCGCGACACCGCTGAAGGCGTCGAAAAAGAGCTGCTTGCCTCGACCGGCCCCGCGTGCGAGCGGCTGCCGGTGCGCTTCTGCGTCGCCCGCTAGGCGCTCGACCGGGTAGCCACTCTGCGCGGAGTTGTGATCGTGTTCATCGTCGTCTTCGTCGTGGAGGTGATGGCCGTGACCGTGATCATGATCATGATCGTGGTCATGACCATGATGATGATCGTCGTGGTCATGGTCATGGTCGTGACCATGAGCGTGCGCAAAGACGCGTGGCTCGTTCATGATTCCAGGGTCTTTCGCGGCGCGGACAGCATGCGGCCCACGGCCATCGCCGCGCCGAAGCCGTTGTCGATATTGACCACGGTGATGCCGGAGGCGCAGCTCGTCAGCATACCGAGCAACGCAGTGAAGCCGCCGAGCGCCGTGCCGTAGCCGACGGAGGTGGGCACGGCCACGATCGGCGCGCCGATCAAACCACCCACCACGCTCGGCAGCGCGCCCTCCATGCCGGCCACCACGATCGCGGCAGGCGAGCGCGCGATCTCGTCCAGGCTGCCGACGAGGCGATGAATGCCCGCGACGCCCACGTCGAAGAAGCGCTGCGCCGGTAGACCGAACATGCGCAGCGTCTCGAGCGCCTCCTCAGCGACCGGGATGTCGCTCGTGCCGGCCGTGATTACGGCCACGGGCTCGTGCGCGCGCTCCGCGATCGCGCGTTGTACCAGGCTTCCGGTGCGTGCGATGGCCGCGTACTCGAAAGCGGGCACCGCATTCTTCACGAACTGTGCCGAGGCCGGGCGCAAGCGCGTCACGAGCACGTTGTCCCCTGCGGCGACCAGGCGCTCGACGATACCGAGCAAGTGCTCGTCGCTCTTGCCTTCGGCCAGCACGACCTCCGCGATCCCGTGGCGCAGCGCCCGGTGATGATCGACTCGCGCGTAGCCCAAATCCGAGAAGGGCAACGTTCTCAGGCGCTCGAGCGCTTGCTCGAGATCGAGCGAGCCACCCTTCACGGCTTCGAGCAACTCGCGCAATCGATGGGCGTCCATGGCTTGGTTTCGGATTGCTCCGAAGTGAGTCGTAGTCCAGAGCGGCTGACCCGTCGACCCTGGGAAATCCTCTTGATCTAGAAAAAGCGGCCGCGAGCCTCGCAAAGCCAAGCGCTTCTCTTTTCCGGGCGTGATTGAAGGGATGGCCCGCCCCCAAAAAGCATGCTGATCTCGCCGCGTGCCCGCTCCGACCGCTCCGCTCTTCGGCTTCGCACTCGGCGCGCTGCTCGCCTGGGTGGCGGCGGCGGATCTCGCGCGGAGCACGACGGGTTACGGCACACAATCGTTCTTGCTGGTCGTGGGCTTCGCTCTGCTCGTGTTTGCGCCCGTCTCGGCGTATTTCGTCGCGTTCGAACCAGACTGGTCGCTCGCCTACCTGATCGACAGTGAGCGACTACCGAGCGTCGTACCGATGACGCTCGTGCTTGCCGCAGCCGCGTCGGTGCCCGCTGGTTTCATTGCGGCCGCAGCCGACGCGCGCACCCACCGACAAGGCCGCGTGCTGTGGATCGCGCTGCCACCCTTGCTCGCCGCGGTCGGCTTCGTCGTCGCGATGCTCTCGCGGCTGGCCGTGCAGGCCAACTACGCCCAATTCCACGGCGACTTCGGCACTCGCGGTGTCGCGGGCAGCCCACTCGGCTACGCTTTGCTCTGGATGCTGAGCGTGCTGTGCTTGGCCACTATCTTCACCACACGCGCGCTGCAACGTCTGTGTAAGGACTCATGACCGAGCAAAACGAAACAGTCGAGCTCCTCAAGCTGGCCGCCGAGATTGTCGAACGAGCGCGCCGCGCCGGCGCGGATGTCGCGGAAGCGAGCGCACGGGGCGGTTCCGAGCTCAGCACGCGCGTTCGCCTCGGCAAACCGGAGCTCGTGGAAGAAGCCGGACACCATAGCGTCTCGTTACGCGTCATCCGCGGCCAAAGAGTCGCCCTCACCTCCACCAGCGATCTGACCCCCA
>DASYCR010000465.1:0-3554 GCA_036500095.1 Polyangiaceae bacterium | reverse complement strand
ATATCGCGCACACAGACGCGGATCTCGACGTAGACGAGATCGCCATGGCGTCCGATCTGGTGAGCGACGAGGTGTCGTCCGCGCTGCGTCGGACGATCGACGCGGGCAACGCCCTCGACGAAAGCGCGGGGCGTCCGACTGATCCCCGCGACGCAGCCGCAGCCGCCGCCTGGCGCGCGTTGGTTGGCCGGTTCGAACCGGGCGCTTCGCGTCGGCTCGTAGCGGGTTCGACCCCACGCCGAGAACAGACGAAGGGGCCGGACTTGAGTGGGGCGCTCGATCGACTCGAGCGACGACGAAGTTCGGCCGCGATTGAGCTCACTTCACGCTTGGAGTCGGGACAGGGCGAGTTGTGGCTGCTACTTGCCAATCGCTGCGGCACGAGCAATGAGACGCGCGACGACGCTGGACACACGGCCCTTGCGCTCGCCTTGGCCGCGCGCTCGCAACCGTCCGGCGTGGCGCTCGAGCCGTGGCTCACGAGCGACGGGCTCGGCGTCTTGGCGCACGCGGCGAGTGAGGCCGGCGAGACGTCAGACGCCCACGCCGAACGCGTCGCCCGCGCTCTCGCGCTCATGCTAAGCGGGGGCGCGCGCTCGGCCGAGCAGCCCCTTTACTCGCGCAGCGAGATCGCTGCGATTGGACTCAACCGCCCACGCCCAGGCTACGCTCGTTTGCTCGAGGCGCTGGCTCCGGAGCACCCGGCTTGGCTCGAACCCCGCGGCACCTTCGAGACCTTGAGCGACGCTGGGGCAAGCTCCCTCGCCAGTCATGCGCGCGAACTCTTGCAAGGCCCACTACGACTCGCGGTGCTCGCCAACCGCGACGACCGGCAGGCGACTATCGCGCAGCATGTGCTCGAGCGCTGGCTGCTTCCTACCCGTCTCGAAGTCCACGGCTGTAACGTCGCCCCGTCACAGCCGCCGCACGCAAGCGAACTCAGCGTGGAGACGGACGACGACTCGTCGAGCGAGAGCGCCTATCTCGGTGTGTCCCTCGATCCGCGCGTGTCTCGCGGCCGAGCCGCGCGCGCGACCGTTGCCGAGCTCTCTGGACGCGGAGCTCTGCTCGACCGCGCCTTTACAGAAGCTGGCCTCTCGGCCTCCGCGAGCCCGGAGCTAGTCGGCGGCAGCCGCGCAAGCGCGCTGGTCGTGACCATTCGCGCGAACGACGACGAAACTAAAAAGGCCGTCGCCGCGGTACGCCAAGTGCTCGAGCACCTCGCGCGCGGTGCGAGCACGGCCGACGACGTCACGCGAGCCGACAACCAGCAGCGCACGTTCGCTCTCGCCGGCGCACTCTCACCGCGGCGGCGAATCGTCGACCTCTGGCGCGGCGCGACTGAGGACCCGGCGCTGACCCTGGCCGCGCTGCGCGCGTTTCAGGCGTCCCTCGGCTCCGCCTCGCAATCCGTAGTTTATGTGAGCCATCGTCGCTGAATTTGCGACAATCCTCGGCGCGATTCCCCGCCCGCGCGCGCTATGATAGCTCCCGACGCGATGGCAAGCCGACAAACCGTCCTGATCCTCGACTACGGCGCGCAATACACGCAGCTGATCGCCCGGCGGATTCGCGAATGTCAGGTGTATTGCGAGATCCACCCGTTCAACACGCCCGTCGAGACCATGCGCCGCATCGATCCCAAAGCGATCGTGATGAGCGGGGGACCACAAAGCGTGTACGGCGCGGAGTCGCCCAAGAGCGATCCAAAAATGTTCGAGCTCGGCGTGCCGGTCTTGGGCATTTGCTACGGCCAACAACTGATGGCTCTACAACTCGGCGGCAAGGTCGAGCCGAGTAACGAGCGCGAGTATGGGCCCGCCAAGCTCACCGTCGCTGAAAATTCCGGCATCCTCGCGCCCTTCCAACGCGGCGAAGAGCTCAGCATTTGGATGAGCCACGGCGACAGCCTCACCGGCTTACCGAGCGGCTTTCGCGCGATCGGTTCGAGCGGCAATGCCCCACTCGCGGCGATGGAAGACCCGAAGCGCAAACTGTACGGGATTCAGTTCCACCCAGAAGTCGCGCACACACCGCGCGGCGGCGAACTCTTGCGCGCGTTTTTATTCGACGTGGCTGGGCTCACCCCGAGCTGGACGCCCGGCTCATTCGTAGACGAGGCGGTCGCTGCAATAGCCGCACGCGTCGGTCCGGACGAACGCGTGATTTGCGGATTGAGCGGCGGGGTCGATTCGTCCGTCGCAGCCGTACTCTGCCACAAAGCCCTCGGCGACCGGCTGGTCTGCATCTTCGTCGACAACGGACTGCTCCGCGCCGGCGAGTTCGAGAGCGTCGTTCGCACCATGCGCCAAAGCTTTCAGCTGAACCTAATCCCGGTCGACGCGCGCAAATTGTTCTTGGAGGGACTCGCCGGCATTACGGACCCAGAACAGAAGCGCAAGATCATCGGCAAGCTCTTCATCGACGTGTTCGACGAGCACGCCGCGCGCGTCGAAAATGCGCGTTACTTGGTGCAGGGCACGCTCTATCCGGACGTGATCGAGAGCGTGAGCGTCAAGGGGCCAAGCGCGGTGATCAAGAGCCACCACAACGTCGGCGGCCTACCGGAACACATGAAACTAAAGCTCATCGAGCCCCTGCGTGAGCTGTTCAAGGACGAGGTTCGCGCAGCAGGTGAAGCGCTCGCCATGCCGCACGACGTACTCTGGCGCCACCCGTTTCCGGGTCCCGGTCTCGCGGTGCGTTGCCTCGGCGCGCTCAGCGAGCAACGCTTGGAGGTTTTGCGCAAGGCGGATTTGATCGTCGACGAGGAGATTCGCGCAGCCGGCCTGTATGCGTCGGTCTGGCAGGCGTTCGCGGTGCTCTTACCGGTGCGCAGCGTGGGCGTGATGGGTGACGACCGCACGTACGACGAAACGTGCGTCATTCGCGCCGTGCAATCGAGCGACGGCATGACCGCGGACTGGGCGCGCCTGCCGCACGATCTCCTAGCCAAAATGAGCGCGCGCATCACCAACGAGGTCAAAGGCATCAACCGCGTGGCCTACGACATCAGCTCGAAACCGCCCGCCACGATCGAGTGGGAATGAACGAGTCGCGACTCGGCCGCGCGCTCACGGTGCTCACGCCCTATTTCGCGATGCTGGCGGCCCTCGCGCTCGCCGTGTTGATCGCCCTGTCGCTCACGAGCTGCGAGCCCGGCGTGGGACGCGCCGCCGTCTCGCTCAAACTCAGCCGCGCCCCAAAGACTCCAGCGGACGCCGCCGTCACAATCGACGACGAATACATCGGCCCGCTCGCTTACATCGCCGCCCGCGGCGTCCGCTTGCCGGTGGGCAAGCATCACATCACCGTCGAGAAGGCCGGCTATTTCCCGTGGGACCAACTGGTCGAGGCGGATCGCGACGCCATCTTTCTCAAGGTCGAGCTCGAACCGATCCCCGACTGAAAACGCGCCGGCGGGCTCCCCGTTTGGCTCTTGTGGTGACCTCGCCCGCTGCTATATATGCGCCTCCCTTCGGGGTGTACCTCAACCTGGTAGAGGGCCGGCTTTGGGTGCCGGCTGTTGCAGGTTCAAATCCTGCCACCCCGAC
>DASYCR010000464.1:0-16069 GCA_036500095.1 Polyangiaceae bacterium | reverse complement strand
TGAGAGCGCTGGAGGGCGGTGCGTGACAGCCAAAATCCAAGCCGGAGGATCCGTTCGCGCGCGGCAGCGCCGTGCGTTTCGGGGTCTTTCAGCGCAAGCGCCATGCGGGTCTGGCACTTCGAGCGGCTGGGTCTTGACTTGTTACTCACCTTTAACCACCAACACCTACATCCACACACACAGTACGCGATGTTTGACTTGCCTCCAAAAAAACGCGGGTCCGAGGCGATATTTCGATAAGAGCCCGCCCGCCCCAGGCAAGCTCGGGCAGGCAACGCCGCCATGACTCCCCGCCCCCAGATCATCGCCATCGCCAACCAAAAGGGCGGCGTCGGCAAGACCACGACCGCCGTCAACCTCGCGGCGAGTCTGGCCGCGGCCGAGCGCCCCACGTTGCTCGTCGATCTCGATCCGCAGGGCAACGCTTCGAGCGGGGTCGGCGTCGCGCCGGGCACCGTGGAGCGCACGATCTACGACGCACTGATCGGCAGCGTGCCGCTCGAAGCCGTGTTGCGACCGACCGGGATTCCCACGCTCGACCTCGCGCCGGCGACGCAGGATCTCACGGCGGTCGAGTACGAGCTATTCGACGAGCAACGCGGCACCCATCTGCAAGCGATCCTGCGCGGGCGCGCGGTCGAGAAGTACGACTACATCATCATCGATTCTCCACCGTCGCTCGGCGTGCTGACTTTGAACGTGTTAGTCGCCGCGCATCGCGTGATCGTACCCCTGCAGCCCGAGTATTACGCGCTCGAGGGCATCACCTACCTGATGGCGACCATCGATCGTGTGCGCGCCACTTTGAATCCCGATCTGAGTGTGGAGGGTATCGTGCTGACCATGTGGGATCCGCGCAATCGCCTAGCCCACCAAGTGGCGGACGAAGTGAACAAGCATTTCCGCGTGTTCAAGTCGATCATTCCGCGTAACGTTCGGCTCAGCGAAGCGCCCTCGCACGGCCTGCCGGCGCTGCTCTACGACGTCGGCAGCAAGGGCGCGCAGGGCTACCTGAGCCTGGCCAGGGAGCTGATCGAGGGAGCGCCGTGACCGACGCGCCCAAGAAGCCGCTGCGCGGACTCGGCCGCGGACTCGACGCGCTCATGCCAGCGCGCGTGCCCGTCACACCGTCGCGACCCGCCGGATCGAGCTACGAGGGCAACGTCTTCAGTTGCCCTCTCGACAAGATCGTGCCGCAGAAAGGGCAGCCACGGCAGCACTTCGACACAGAGAAGCTCGAGGAGCTCGCGCAATCGTTGCGCGAACACGGCCTGATCGAACCGCTGGTCGTGCGCCGCCGCCCGGGCAGCGACGATTTCGAGCTGATCGCCGGTGAGCGCCGCTGGCGCGCCGCCCAGCGCGCCAACCTGCGTGAAGTGCTGGTCGTCGTGCGCGACGTTTCGGCGCGCGACGCATTCGAGCTCGCCCTAATCGAGAACATCCAGCGCGAAGATCTCGACGCGATCGAGTTTGCCGAAGCGTTAGATCGCCTGATCAAGGAGCACGGTCACACGCAGGAAACGATCGCACGGCGCGTGGGCAAAGATCGCTCGACCATCGCGAACGCGCTGCGCCTACTACGCCTGCCGCCCGGCGTGCGAGCCAAGGTCGTGAGCGGCGAGCTGTCGGAGGGCCACGCGCGCGCGCTACTCGGCGCCCCGGACGACGCGGTGCTCGCCGCGCTCGCTGAGAAGGTCATCCGCGGCAGGCTGAGCGTACGTCAGACCGAAATGCTCGTGCGCGACGCCAAGGAGAAGCCCGAGGGAACCAGCAAGGGCGGCGCGCAAAAATCCGCGTCCACCCGCGACCTAGAAATGCGCCTCGCGCGCAAGCTCGGCACCAAGGTCGAGGTGCGCGACAAGGAAGGCCGCGGCGATATCTTGATCAAGTACGCGAGCTGGGACGAACTCGATAAGTTGCTCGAGGTTCTCCTGTAAAAAGACCTCGCGGTCGACCTATCACGAGTTCACCACGAAGACGCGAAGACGCGAAGTTTTTTGGGTCGCACAGCGCGCCGATCGAAACACGATGAAACGAATGAAGGGCGACGCGGCACGAACGCGCAGAGCACTAGGCACATGCGCATGACTCACCAAGGCGCTCCAAACCGCAATTCTCCTCTCCCCTTCGCGCCTGTTCAATCTCAAAAATCGTAGAGCGCCGCTACTCGCCGCACTTGCCGGCTTTGGCTTTGTCTGCTGATTCCTTGGCGCGCTTGCCGATGTCGCTGTTGGCGGCAAGTTGTGCGGCTTTGTTCAGGTGTTCGAGGGCTTGCTTCTTGTCGGTTTTGCAGAGTTGCTTGCCGAGGTAGTAGTGCGCGGGCGCGAATTTGTCGTCGATTTTGAGGGCGGCCTTGTAGTCGTCGACCGCGCCGGCGGCGTCTTTCGCGTCGTGCCGACAGACGGCGCGGCGCACGTGTAGATCCGCGCTGTCCTTGATTTTGATGGCGTGGTCGAGCGCGGAAATACAGTCGCCGAACGCGTGCAGGCGTCCGAATTTGACGGACAGCGCGGCGAGCAGCTTGGGGTCGTCGGTGTTGGCAACACCGTGCAGCTGATCGAGCGCGCCCTTTTCGTCACCCGCGGCGGTGAGCAGCTCCGCGTACGCGATGTGCAGCTCGATGTTGTCGGGCGACGCGGCAGCGGCCGCGCCGTAGGCCTTGAGCGATTCGTCCTTTTTGCCCTGAGCTTCCAGCGCTAGCGCCCGATTGAGCAGCAAATCAGGCTGCTTCGGCTGCGTCTTGAGGCCGGCATCGCAGACGCCGAGCGCGCCGTCCGCGTCTTTCGCGTCGAGCAGGAGCGCCGACAGGTTCACGCTGGCTTCCGTGAGCTTCGAGTCGAGCTTGAGCGCGTCTTGGTAGGCGCTCTTGGCGCCCGCCGCGTCGTTCAGTCCTTGCAGCGCGACACCCAAATAATAAGCGGCCTGCGGATCTTTTTGATTTTCCGCGCGCGCGGCGGTGAGCAGCGTCTTGGCCGAGGCAAAATCCTGCTTCTTGAGGGCATCGATCGCTTGCTCGACCTTGGCGCTCGACGGCTTCTCGGTCTGGTCGGCCGGGGGCTTGCTCTCGGCAGAAGCGCTCGGAGCAGGGCCCATGTCGGGCGGCGGTGGATCGGCGGGCGGCGGCGTGGAGCCCGCGCACGCGCCGAGCGCTAGACAGAGAGTACCTAGGACCACGGCGACGGAGGAACGAACAAAATGAGGAGCGGTCATGAGGAGGATACCTTTTCGAGGTGAGCGACGCTCGACAAAATCTTGTTTTGGATTTCTTCGATGCGTTCCGGGGAGACCTTGGTGCCGTTCGCTTCGGTGACGTAGAACACGTCAGCGACTTGCGTGCCCTCGGTGTTGATCTTGGCCAGGGAGATCTGCAGCCCCAGGTGCTGCAGGCTGTTCGCGAGCCAGAATAGCAAACCGAGTTGATCCTTGGTGGTTACCTCGATCACGGAATGATCGGTCGCACAGCGGTTATCGACACTCACTTCGGTCGGGACCTTGGGTGTCGGGCGATCCGAGAGGCGGGAAGTGCGGGCGCCTCCGGTCACGAGCTCGGCCGGCGACAGCTCCATGCTGAGCAAGCGGTTGAAATCGCGCTCCAGGCGGGGAACGGCGCTGATGACCGTGTCCGTTGATTCCCCGCCGCGCACCCAGAACAGATCGAGCGCGCGCGTCCGACCGAAACTATCGACCCAGGAGTAGACTTGCGCGCTGATCACCTTGAAGCGCGCGGCGGTCAGCGTCGCGGTGATCATCGCCAAGAGGCCGGGGCGATCGTCGGCGACGAAGCCGAGCTCCACATACGGCGCATCCGCCGTCATCACCGTCACATTGACCTGCTTCATCTGCGCTTGGCGCGCGAAACGCGAGTGGCGCACGATGGTCTGCGCGTCGTTGGCGTACAGATAGCGCTCGGGCATCGCCGCCAAGAAGTGATTCAGGAACTCGAGCTCACCTTGCTGCGGGCAAAGGGCTCGCACTTCGCTACGGATCTCTTCGGCTCGTGCGCTGCCGTGCAGCGCGCGACCCGACGACAATTGCCGATCCGTCCCCACGTACAGCTCCTCCAGTACGCGGGCTTTCCAGCTGGTGAGCGCGGTCGGGCTGGTCGTGGACACGTCGCAGATCGTGAGCATGTAGAGCTCGCGCAGCCCTTCACGCCCGTGCACTTCCTCCGCGAAGGCCTCGAGCGTGCGCGGGTCGTCGATGTCGCGCCGCGTGGCCACGTGATACATGCGCAAATGTTTCCAGATCAAGTGCTGGATCTCGCGAATGTCCGCCTCCGGCACGCCCAGGCGCTCGAGGATGCCGCGCGCCATCTCGCGCCCGCGTTCGTCGTGGTTTTTGCCGCCAATATCCTTGCCGATGTCGTGCAAGAGCGCCGCGAAGAAGAGCACGTTGGGTCGCGATATCTCGGCCGCCAGGCGCGAAGCCAAACGATGCTCCCCCGCCAGCTCACCGCGGCAGAGCGCGCGCAAGCGATCCACGGCGGCCACCGAATGCACGTCGACCGTGTACACATGATACACGTCGTGGTGCACGCGACCGACGACCGGCGCGAATTCCGGAATCATCGCGACCAGCAGGCCGATGTCGTGCAAATCCTTGAGCACGGAGCCGTCGCGCAGCTTGGTGCGTTGCACGACAGTGACCAAGCGCACGAACAAGCGCCTGGCTTCTTCGCTCGCTCGCAGTCGATCGCAGAAACTCGGAGCCGTGAGCGCGCGCGCCACGAGATCGCGCGCGAACGGGTAGACCGGCAGATCGCGGCGGACGGCCTCGTCGTATAAGCGCAGGGCGAGCGCAGGCTCCTGCTCGACTTGCGCCGGATCCTCGAACGAAAGCTGCTCGTTCGTGAGCTTCAGACCGCGACCGATCGACGTTTCACGCGGGCGGCGTTTGGGCGGCGGGGCCGCGCGCGACAACACCAACTCACGCAGGCGCGAGATCACGCGCGCCTTCTGGTAGTAGTCGCTCATGAAGGCTTCCACGCCGGCGCCGCCGGGGCCGTAGCCGAGGTCCACGGCGAGCGTCTCTTGGCGATCGAAGCTCAAACGATCCGAGCGTCGCCCAGCGTGCACGTGCAGGAGGTTACGCACGCGCCAGAGCAACGCTTGCGCTTCTTCGATCTGCTGCCACTCGCGCGGCAAGAGCACGCCGTGGCGCACGAGCTCGGACAGATTGGACACGCGCCAGCGCGCGCGCGCGGCCCAATGCGCCAAATCGATGTCGCGCAGACCACCGATGCCATTTTTCACGTCGGGTTCCAGGAGATACACCGAGCCCCCGAAGCGTTCGGAACGCTCCTCGGCTTTGCTCTCCAAGCGATCCAGAAATTTTTTGATGTTGCCCGCGCCGAACACGCCGTCGAACGCGCGCGTCAGCATCTTTTCCGAGGCGCTCTTGTCGCCCACCAGCACGCGCCAATCGAGCAGCGAGGTCGCGGTGGGCAGATCGTTCTTGGCGAGATCGAGCATGTCGCTCCCGCTGACGACCTGATGACCGATGCTGAGCCCGGCATCCCACAGCGGGTACAGGAGCGCTTCTGCGACGGGTCGGACCTTCTCAGTGCGCGCCGAGGAGATCAGGCGCACGTCGAGATCGCTGTGAAAGGCGAGAGCGCCGCGCCCATAGCTGCCAACCGCGGCGAGTCCCACGGTTTGAAAGACGTTCGTCGAGCCCATCGCGCTCTCGGTTGCCTTGAAGAGCGAACACAAGAGGCCGTCGTAGGCCTTCGCGTAACGCGCGCCGGCGAATTCGCCCGCCTCGTCACCCGCCTCTCGAATCGTCGTCTCGATCGCGCGGCGATGACGCGTGATGTACGCCTTCAGCTCTTCGACGAGGCCCGGCGCGGCGCGCTCGAGGAGCGGGGTCGACGCGGGTTCGGTGGCGGTTGACATGAGCGGGTCGAGCTCGGGAGGACGTTGCTCGCGCGAGCGGAGTTATAGCGCAGCCCGGGCGAGAATGAAGTACAGCGCACGGTGCAAGGATTTATGGCTCGGGCGCAAGTTTCGTGCTCGACGAACGCGGCCCCGCCGAGAGATGCTAGCCTGAGGCTAAGCCGATGCTTAGTCGCAGACGAATTTTGGGGCTCTTGGGGTCGAGCTGTGCCGTCTTGCTCGCGCCGCGCTGGGCCAACGCTGGCGTGGCGCGCGCGGTGTCGCTCACGGACTTGGTCAAACGGAGTACGCGCGTCGTGCACGGGCTCGCCCTCGAGGGCAGCGCGCGCTGGGAAACGATCGGCGATCAACGGCGCATCGTGAGCTACGTGCGTTTCCGCGTGGACGAGCTGATCGGCGGCGCGCCGCCCAGCGCGTCCGAGATCTACGTCCGAACTCTGGGTGGCCAAGTCAACGGCGTCGGGCAGATCGTGCACGGCGAAGCCGTCTTGTTCGCCGGCCAGCGCTGCCTCGCTTTCCTGTCGGACAGCGGCGAGGGTTTCGACTACGTCACGGCCATGGCTCAGGGGCACTACCCGCTCGCCAGTGACGCTGCCGGAGCGCTCCGTCTCAAGGGCAGCCCGGGCTTACCAGAGCTCACCGGTCATGGTGATTCCGCGGTGCGGCGTCTGGTCGGCCAAAGTTTGGACGACGCGCGTACCTTGATCCGAGGGATAGCACCGTGAGCACGCGTTCCGCTTGGCTTGCGCTGAGGCTCACGCTCGCTTTGGTCTCGATCGGTGTCGGCGCGCACGCCTACTGCATCACGCGCACGTGCGATCCCAACGATCCCAAGCAGAGCTGTGAAACCGTCGACAATTGCATCATGACGGGCTTCGAGTTGTATTGGTCGCACTCGTGCGTTTCATTCGACGTGCAACGCGACGGCTCCCCCCTGCTCGGGATCTCCTACGACCAAATGCATGATATTGCCACGAACGCCGCGCTGCCCTGGGTCAACGCCGATTGCGGCTCCGGCAACAAACCGGGCATCTTGCTCGACGATTTCGGGCCGGCTACCTGCAACCACCCTGAGTACAACAAGACGCAGGCGAACGCGAACGTGATCATGTTTCACGACGCGAAACCGTGGCCATACCCCAATGCATCGGACACGCTGGCGCTGACGACGGTCACCTTCGACACCACAAGCGGTGAAATCTTCGACGCCGACATCGAGGTCAATTCGATCGACGCCAAGGATCAATCCGGCTTCACGCTCGACGCGAATGCCGGCTCGCAATTCGGCGCGCCGGATCTGCCCGGTGTGATTACGCACGAGTTCGGCCACTTTCTCGGCCTCTCCCACTCGAGCGTGGGCAGCGCCACCATGTTTCACCAGTACGAGACCGGCATGTCCACGCTCGACCCGGATGACATCAGCGGCATCTGCGCGAGCATGGCAAACCCGAACCGCACGGCCGGCAGCGACTGCACGCCACGCCACGGCTTCTCGCCCGATTGCGCGTCGCCTCAGACTGGCTGCTGTTCGTCCGCCGTTGGTGCCAGCGCCTCACGCGGCCAAGCGCTGGGCCTACTCGGCTTCGGCGTGGCGTTGCTGGGTTGGCGCGTGCGCCGCAGGCTCACGGGCTCACGGCCGGCAGCTCGGCGCTGAGCCCCGCGACTCGGATCAGGTCCTCGTCCTCGTCCACGTCGGGGTTCGGCGTCGTGAGCAGCTTGTCGCCGTAAAAAATGCTGTTCGCCCCAGCGTACAGGCACATCAGCTGGGCCTCGCGCGGCAATTCAGTGCGACCTGCGCTCAGGCGCACCTTCGAGCGTGGCATCAGGACGCGCGCGGTGGCCACCATCCGCACGAGCTCGAGCGGATCGATCGGCTCGAGTGCCTCGAGCGGCGTGCCCTCGACCCGCACCAATGCGTTGACTGGCACGCTTTCCGGATGCGGCTCGAGGCGGGCAAGCTCGAGCAGCATGCCGCAGCGATCGTCGATGCTCTCACCCATGCCGATGATGCCGCCGGAGCAGACGGTGATCCCGGCCTTGCGCACGTTCTGCAAGGTGCGCAGGCGATCGTCGTAGCCGCGCGTCGAGATGATCGAGCGGTAGTGCTCACGCGAAGTGTCTAGGTTGTGGTTGTACGCGTCGAGACCGGCTTCCTTGAGCCGCGCGGCCTGCTCTTCGTTCAACATGCCGAGCGTCACGCACGCTTCCAGGCCGAGACCCTTCACGCCGCGCACCATCTCGAGCACGCGCTCGAACGCGGGCCCGTCTTTGACTTCGCGCCACGCCGCACCCATGCAAAAGCGTGTCGCGCCGTGTTCGCGGGCCGTCTTGGCCGCGGCCAGCACCTCGTCGACCTTCAACATCGCCTCGCCCTTCACGGGCGTCTCGTAGTGCGACGATTGCGGGCAATACGCGCAGTCCTCCGGGCAGCCCCCGGTCTTGACGCTGAGCAGCGTGCAGAGCTGCACCTTCTCCGCCAAGTGGTGCGCGAGGTGCATCCGGCGCGCGCGATCGATCAGCTCGAACAGAGGCAAATCGTGGATCTGGCGGATCTCGCCCAACGTCCAGTCGTGGCGCAGCGGCGTCGTTTCGGCGGATGACATCGGGCCTCGGTGTAGTCGGAACCGCTCGCCGCGTCCAGGCTCGACCGTGACGCAGCGCGGCTTCAGAAGCCCATGGCGGCGCGAGCGACCTCGCGCTCGACGACGCCGTCGCGCGCGAGTTGCTTGATCGCCAGCTCGAACGTCTGCATGCCGTACATTTGCTGACCGTTCTCCATCAGCTCTTTCAGCGGTGGATTGCCGGTCGGGCGCTTGATCGTTTCGCGCACGGAACCCGTGGACACCAGCACCTCCGCCGCGAGCGCCATGCCCTGGCCGTCAGCGCGCGGCAAGAGTCGCTGCGCGACGATGCCTTGCAGGGCGTCGCCGAGGCGTTCGCGCAGATCGTCCGTGTCTCCCTTGCTCAGCGAAATAATGCGGTTCATCGTGCGTCCGACGTCCGGCGTATGCAGCGTCGACAGCACCAGATGCCCTGTCTCCGCCGCCTTGAGCGCGATTTCCATGGTCTCCCCGTCACGGATTTCCCCGACTTGGATCACGTCCGGATCTTGACGCAAAGCCGCGCGCAGCGCACTCGCGAAGCTCTGTGTGTCGTAGCCGATCTCACGCTGGCTGATCGAACAGCGATCGTCCACGTAGATGTACTCGATCGGATCCTCGATGGTCACGACGTGGCGCGCCGTGTTGTGATTCATGTGGTCGACCATCGCCGCCAGCGTGCTCGACTTGCCGTTGCCCGCGGCCCCCACGCACAGCACCAGCCCGCGGTCCTTCTCCGCTAACATGCGGCAGGCGGGCGGCGCGCCGAGCTTCTCCAAACTGGGCACCTCGTGCGGGATCACGCGCATCACGATCGCCAGGCTCGCGCGCTGCCGATAAATGTTGACGCGGAAGCGGCCGATGCCGTGCACCTCGTACGACGTGTCGTATTCGCGGAGCGCCCCGAGATCACTGAGCACCGCCGGGTCACGAATCAAGTGACGGACGAGGGCTTCGGTGTCTTCCGGCCTGATCTTGTCGACACGAAAGAAGACCAAGGAGCCACGAACCCGCGCGCCGGGCGGTTGCCCGACCTTCAGATGCACGTCTCGCGCGCCCGCGGCCTTCGCCTTGTGCAGCAGCTGGTGCAGATACCCCTCTTGAGCGTAGGGATTTTGCGCGAGACCGGGCTGAAGGCTAACCACCGCACGCCCATCTTACCCCCAGGCCCGCTCCGCCAGCCATGGCTAAAGCCGCACCAGCTCGGCGCGCCACGACAAGGGTTGCAGAGCCTCCCCCGCCTGCGCTAGACACGGCAGCCCCTCGCGGCCCAAAGCCCCGAGGGCCAGCGCGGCCCACGCGCGCACGTCCGGGTAGCTCAGTCGGTAGAGCAGTGGATTGAAAATCCACGTGTCGTCAGTTCAATTCTGACCCTGGACACTAGAAATCACGAGAAAAACCTCGATCGGCGAGTCCACGGGGAGCCGCCGGGTGTACCGGTTTCCACGGAGACAGGTACAAAAACGGTACACCCGCCCCCGAGTCCCTCTGCCGCGTCTTGTGGCTTCGTTTGACTGAGTGGCGGCACTCGGCGAGGCTGCGTGGTTCAACCGAGGAGGGTTTACCAATGAAGTGGGTTTTGGTGTGCGTGTGCTTGCTGGGCTTGGCGTGCGGCAAGGCGAAACCGACGGCGCAGACAGTCTGCGCGCAGCTCGCTACGAGCGGAGTCGCCGCAAACTGCAAGGACGGCGGCCCCGCTGGTGGCCTTGGCTCGGCGGCGTCCGAGTACGTCGTTTTCGACCTGCCGTCAGTGCCCGGCGAAACCGGTCAGGTTTTGCGCTTCGAGAAACCGTCTGACTACGCGGCCACGGTCAAGGCGTTCGACGCGGCAGCCGTGCTCGCCGGGCGCCATCGCTACGGCTCGGAGAGTGCGCTCATCTTCGTGCAACTGAACAGTAAGGCGTCGTCGGACGTTGGCGCGAAGGCCGATGCGATCGTGAAAGGCCTCTAGGCGCTCCGTCGCGCGCCGGTCGTGGCCTAAATCACCGGGGCGCAGCGCTTGATCTGGACCCAGCTTTTGCCCAGGGAGCTGTGCACGAAAAACCAGCCTCTTAAGGTCGGCCATTTGCTCTCCGCGTCGATGATCACCCGTTCGGGGGCCACCGCAGCATGCGCGACAAGGAATTCGACGACGGTTGACGCTTGCGGCTTCATTGGGTGCGCACGAGTCTACCACTCCTCTCGGCCGTTCGGCTGATCTTTCACAGAAACACGAACGCCCCGCGAGCACGTGGCCCGCGAGGCGTCCGGGTGGCGTGGCGTGCGCGGGGCTAGGGGCGCGGGCGACGCGAGCGCGGCTCGGGCTCGATCCACCCCGAGCTTTCAACGTGTAGCCCGTTCAAGTTCCGCTTGCGCGTCGCCCCGCATTCGCACGTGCAGTGCTCGCACACGGCCCCGTGAGCTGCGCGATTCTCGGGCGTGCCGACGGGCCCCATGAACGCTGAGAAGTGGATACGGGCGATCCGGTGGACATGGCGGACGCGGGCCCGTGCGACGCCGCTCACAGCGCGCCCCCAAGCAGCCGAACCCGCGTCTCGCGCGCCTTCAGGGCTAGCCGCATGTGTCGCTTGGCGCGACGCCACTCGCGGGACGTGGCCCGGCCGCCGCGGCCCGCCCGACGGTCACGATCGCCCGGCTTGGCCCGGCGTAGGGCCGCCATGGCCGCCCGCGCGTGCGCCTGGTGACGCAGCTCGGTCAGCGTGAGCTCGGCGATGGCCAGCTCGCGAGCGGTCAAGAGGCACCGCCTTCCAGGTCCGCGACCAGCGCCAGGCGCTCGGCCGCCGCGCGCAGCGTGAGCCCCGCCATGGCCACGCGCATCGCAGCCGCTTGCAGGTCTGCGGCGATGCCTCGCAGGCGCGCCGAGTCGGGTTCGATCGCGGCTGCGAGCGCTTCGATCTCGGCGCGGGTGTCGCCAAGCGCGCCGCCGACCGTGAGGGCGTCGACTTGCGCGGCGAGCATCGTGCGGGCCAGCGCGGCCGCCGTGCGCGAGGGCTTGGGCTTGGCGCTCATTGGCCGCCCTCCGCGGTGATCGTGTAGCCGGCCGCTTCGAGCGTGGCTTGGATCTCGTCCAGCGTGCCCGTGGCGAACGCGATCTCGCCGTCCTGGCGCGCGTACCGGACCAGGACCACGTCCGCCGGCAACGCGACCGGCATGCCGTGCTCGCGCGGGTCAAAGCCGACGTCCAAGGGCGCGATCGAAACGTGGCGTGGGTTGTGATGGTCGTACCCGACACGCTTTAGCGAGACGCGCGCGATGGCCGTGGCGGACCCTGGCGCCAGCACGGACGAAACGCGCGCCTTGGGGTGCTCGGGGCAGTGACCCTCGGGGTCGACCTCCGCGCTGCACACGTCGCAGTGGTGCGTGATGCGCGTGGACGCGGGCGCGGCGTCGCCGTTCATGATCGTGGCCGCTTGGGCGAGGCAATCGGCGGCCGTCGTGCCGCGCACAACGCGGAGCCGGGGATTCGCGTCGGCCGCGTTGAACAGCCGGGCGATGAACGCCCCGTCACGCTGGCATTGCATCTCGATTGCGCGCGCGGGCTCAGTCAGCCACGCTTCAATCGCTTCGATGATTGCGAGGGCCTGGGCCGCTCGCTCCGTGTCTGGTAATACACCTGTAGGTGCCATGGGAGCTTAACCTTCCGTGGTTGCCAGGGCGTCGCGGTGCTTCAACACCGCGGCGTCCGTCTACGCCGAGCGTGAGTGCCCGGCGCTACAGCCTACGCGTCGGGTCGGAAATCCTTCCCTCGAGGCGCGCAAGCCCGGCAGAGGGGCCGCCTGGTGCGCGTCACGGGCCACGGACACGGCCGAGCGCGGTCATAGGCCACGCGCCGGCCGCATGAGGCGCAAACCCACGCACCGCGGGTATCTGCTGAGTGCGCGCCCCGCGCTCGCGCCAGACTACGCGGGGTGCCATGCCGGCCGGAGCGGAGTGCATTCTCCGTGGCGCGCGGCATCGTCTTAGGCGACGGCGGCGACTGCGGCGGCCATGTCGCGGAACGTGCGCTTGCCTGCGAGCGTGTGAAGCACGACCCCGCGGGCCGAGAGCTGCACGACCGCCCCCGGCGTGCGCATGCGCCAAGCGCGCAGCGCGTCCAGCGCGGCCGGCGTTACGTGCACGCCCGGCGCTTGCGCGGACGCGTGCGCCGCTTGGCGCCGGGGCATTGGCGATTGCCCCGAGCTGCGCTTGGAGTTTTTCCGCGAAGGCCTACGCGGCTTCGCCCAATCCGCGCGCACACCGAGCTTCGCCGCAAGCTCGCGTGCGCGCATCCGGATATTCGAGCACCCCTGCGCTGAGTCGCAGGCCTCATGTTGCGCGTGCAACTCTTCAAGCGTCATGGCGTCGCCCGCCGCGCAGCCTGCTGCCGTGCGAGCTCGGCCCGCTCAGCATCCCATCGAGCGATCGTCTTGCGGCGCTGCGCCTGCGCCAGCGTTTCGTCGTGCGGCGCGAGCACGACCGGGTCGAACGCCAGACCATGCGCACGCGCGAAGTACTCCCAGCGTAGCGCAAACATTTTCTCGGCCAGCGGCGACGCGATGAAATCTGTCTCGGCGGCGATCTCCCAAACCATCGCTGCAGGTTCGGTCATTTTGCCGCCGCGACACGCACGCTCGTAGGCTGGGCACGCGTAGCCGTGGCCCGGGTAGCCGTCCAGGCCGGGCGAGAGCCGAGCAAGGTGCGCGGACTCCGAGTCGCGATCGTACATGCTCAGGCCCTGCTGCAGCTCAAGCCCGCGTGGCGGACGAGATGCCGCGCGGCATGCTGCGATGAATGCCTCGCGCTGCACACGAACCACACGCAGGTGGAGCTCGACGTCCGCCTTGGCGAGCACAAGCGCCTGCGCCGTGCTCGCGCTCTCAATCGCGGCGCATTTCTGCTCATGCTCCGCCAGGCATGCGCGAAACGCTTCCCGCGCCGCTTCTAGCCCTTCCCGTGGGATGGCGGCCAGCGCGCTTTGCACGCGGCCGCGCTCGGCGTGGAGCTTTTCGCGCGCCCACACGGCACGATCACCGCGCTTGCCGAGCTGCGCGAGCGCGTGCTCAAGCCGCGAGAGATAGAGGTCGGTGCCTTTCGTTTCGGGCTCGAACTTCAGGAGGTCGGCGTTTGCGACGAAAGGATCGGATATGTTGGGTTGCATTTTTTTCTCCGGTTGGTTGTGTCGTTACGCGCGGCGAACCGCCGAGCCCGCCGTGCGAACGGCCGAAGCGCGGCGCCGATAAAACTCGGCCGCTGAAATGCCGAGCCGCGCGCAGCCTTTGCGTTCGAGGGCGCTGAGCATCGCGGGCTTCGCTGGGCCACCAGGTGAAGCGAGTGGGTCGCCCTTGCCTCCGCTCGCGAGCGGATCTGCCGCGGGGCTCGGCGTGGCGTCGGCGAGCAGCTTGTCGAGTGCCGCGCGGATCGCGTCGGCGCTCGCGTCTGCGGGAAGGCCGAGTAGGTCGACCAGGGATGTAAGGAGCTTCGCCGGATTGTCGCGCTGGCTCGAGAGGACGCCCGCGAGGCAAACGCGAACGAGCTGCCCAGGCGCGATGCCAAGTCGAGCGGCCGTCGCACGGACGCGGCGCAGCATAGGATTCGGCAGGCGCGCGGCGATCACGCCGGACCGCGATGCAGCGAGCGGCGCCGCGCCCTCGGTGGCTGGCTGGGCAACGAGCGCGACGTTGATCAGCGCGGTCGGACGCTGTGCGTCGTCGAACGTGAATGCCGGAGAAATGTAGCGCTGCGTGCGCGCGCCGAGCCGCGCCGCGCCGTCCGGCGTCCAAGTCGCGCCGACGGCCCATAGCTCACCGTTGCGGAGCGCGAGCCGGAAGTAGCCGCGCGCGTCGGGGTCGTAGTTCGGCGACTTCGGGTCGATGCTCAGGTGCTCGAGATCGATCGCAAGGTCGACGCCGCGCTGAGCCGCGTCGGCCATGACCGAGCGCGCGGCCTGCGCGTCGAAAAGGAACGTCCCTTTCGCCGTCGCGTTGGCGCCCGCGGCGAAGATCCTGAACTCGGCGGGCGGCGTGGCGGGGAGCGAGGTCGAAAGAGTGACTGCGGTGCGATGCATGTTAACAAGGCTAGCGCGAGACAACATATTGTCAAAAACTCCAATATACTGTCAGAGCGTGCTACGCTGGGCGTGCGCATTCGGCGCGGCTGAGCCGGCCGCGGCCCCTCACTCGGGGGCCGTGGCAGGTTCGCTCGGCGCGCGTAGTTGCGGCGATACCTAAGGCAGGTATCGCGCGGGCGCGGGAATCAGGCCGGATCCGGCCGCTGCTAGTTGCCGCAGGTGTCCGCGTCGCTACGGAATCAGCCTACGCATGGCCCGGACCGATCGTGAGCGTACCATCTTCGATCATGCGGTCGTACTCCGCCGCGCGCGCGACGGCCCCCGACTCGACCCTAGCCGCGGCCTCGGCTCGAGCGAGCAGGGCCGCCATCGCGGCGGCCTCAAGGGGCTTGTACCGGTCGTGCTCCGGCCGAGGGCTTAGCTCGTGGATCGCTTTCGCGATCGTGGCCGAGATCGTCACGAGCGCGGTGTAGCTCAGCACGGCCTGTCGCTCGTTACCGACGCGCGGTTCCCACTCGCGCATTGCCGCCCCGATGCGCCGCTGGGCGCCGCGGAGCACGGCTAGGTTATCCGCCGAACCGGGGTCATCGGCGTCGACCGCGGCGGCCGCCTGCGCCACGAGCCCCGCGACAGAGGGGTCCGGGCCCTCGCCTGGCGTCGGCACGCACGGCGGCGCACTGTCTAGGTATCTGTCCAGCGTATCGCGGGCGATTTTGACTCCGCCGGCGCGAAGCATCCGCTGTAGCTCCGTCGGTGTCTGTCCGGGTGTCCGGCAGTATTCGATCTGTTCGGCGACTGCGGGGGGCCGTAGCAATCATTCCGACGCGCCCTCGCCGCCCTCACCCGCCTCGCCAACCAAGAAATTATCAGCGCAGCCCGCATCCCACAGTTCGCGCAACGCCTCGCGAATCGTCTCCTCCTGCCCGTCGGTCGCGCCAGTCACGCGGTCAGAGGCCTGCGACTCCGTGAACCGAAACGAGTCCACGCTGACCACGAAACCGCACGCTGCGTCGATCTTGGCGCCGACGTACGCAATCCAATCCAAGAAAAAAGCCTCGTCAGCGTCGCCCCCCAGGTTGTAGGCGGTCAACGTGACGGTCGGGGTCGTGGTGTTGGTGTTCATGCCTACACTACTGCACGTGCCACGCCCACGCCACGCAGCGCGCAACTACGCGAAACCCCACGGCGCAACGCCACGCAACACGGCGTAACACGGCGTAACACCCCGCAACGTTACGCCACAAATCGCCACGGAAACCCGAAAATTCCGAAAATCGCGTTCAGAGTTGCCCTTCTCCGCCGAGTCGCCGACCCCAATACCCCCTACACACGGTGGCCTCACTTTTCGCGGGGCTGATTTCGCGCGGCGAGCCATGCGCAGGCAAGGCCAGGCAAGCCGTGGCCCCACACGCACGGTGCGGCGCAGCACATGGCGCGACCGGCGCGCACACGCGACGAGCGAGCGAACGCCACTGCGGGGACTGCGGGTACTTGCGGGGACTCGATCGGTCTTGGGCACACACACACAC
>DASYCR010000463.1:0-2604 GCA_036500095.1 Polyangiaceae bacterium | reverse complement strand
TCCTTGATCTCCTCGTCCTCGACGATGCGACCTTGCTCGGTGTCGACCAAGAACATGCGGCCCGGTTCGAGTCGTCCCTTGCGCTCGATGTTCTCGGGCGCGAACTCGAGCACGCCGGTTTCGGAGGCGAGCACGACCAGTCCGTCTTTGGTGACGGTCCAGCGCGCCGGGCGTAGGCCGTTGCGATCGAGGATGCCGCCGATGCGTTTACCGTCGGTGAACGCGAGCGCCGCCGGGCCGTCCCAGGGCTCCACCAGGCACGAGTGGTACTCGTAAAACTCGCGCTTGTGGGCGGCCATCTGCTCGTCGTTCTGCCAAGCCTCCGGCACGAGCATCATCATCACGTGTGGCAGCGAACGGCCCGCGTGGAGCAGGAGCTCCGCCACGTTGTCGAGCATGGCAGAGTCGCTGCCGCCCGGCGTGATCGTCGGTAAAATATGGCGGATGTCCTCGCCGAAGACCTCGCCGCTGAACAGTTGCTCGCGCGCGCTCATCCAGGCCGCATTGCCACGCACGGTGTTGATCTCACCGTTGTGAGCCAGCATGCGGAACGGCTGGGCGAGCTCCCAGGTCGGGAAGGTGTTGGTGCTGAAGCGCTGATGCACCATCGCGAGCGCGCTCACCATCAACGGATCTTCGAGTTCTTGGTAGAAGCCGGCGAGCTGCTCCGCGAGGAGGAGCCCCTTGTAGACGATCGTGCGGCCCGACAGACTAGGGATGTAGAACGCGCCTTTGGAGGCCATGTTCGACTCGCGCACGGTGCGCTCCGCCCATTTCCGGATCACGAACAGCTTGCGCTCGAAGCTGGCTTCGTCCTCGGTGGTCGAGCCGATGAACACCTGCCGAATGATGGGCGCGCTTTCACGCGCCATCGGGCCGAGCGCCGCTTCGTTGACGCGCACGTCGCGCCAACCGATCAGCCGCTGGCCGGTGCCGAAAATCTTGTCTTCCAGGATCTGTTGGCAGCGCCGCCGCTCGTGGCGATCCCGCGGCAAGAAAACGCAACCGACACCGTACTTGCCCGGGAGCGGCAGCTCGATGTCCGCGTCGTCGCACGCGCGCCGAAAGAACGCGTCAGGGACTTGCAGGATGATACCCGCGCCGTCGCCGGTGAGCGGATCGCAGCCGCACGCGCCGCGGTGCACGAGGTTCAGCAGAATGTCGACGCCCTTCTTGACGATGTCGTGTGACGCCTCCCCCTTGATGTTCGCGACGAATCCGACGCCACAGGCGTCGTGCTCGAAACGCGGGTCATAGAGTCCGGAGCGAGGCGGGAGAGTCATTTCTTGAGGGCTCGATGTCGGTGGTTGGATTGCTATGTAGGCCCGTCGGCTGGCCGTGTGGCCAGGGGCAGGGAGGGGAAGTATAGGCGATCGCGTCGCCCGAGCATGGGTCTGAAATGCGTAGCATGGAATGACGCAGCGCGTAGCCAGGCAGCAGGCCTCATCCTGAAGAACCGTGGATTTCCAGGCTCTTCCAGAGCTTCCACAGGCCTGCTAGTGAAGGTCGAGCGGCATGAATTGGGTCGGCTGGTCGGGCAACACACGCGCGCAACCTGGGCTGCCCCTCGCGATCTTCGGGCTCTCATCCTGTGTGCTCTGGCTGCGCGGTCGAGCGATCCCAGCGCGCAGCTCGAACCCAGACTGGCAGCTGGGGCTCGAGCGGGCCACGGGCTGCGTGCGCGCAATCAGCCAGCACGCAGCGAGCCTCGCCGAGAGCAGCGTGTGCGGGGGCATCGGCAATCGACCGCTTCTGCCGCTTTTGGGAGCCTGGAGCAAGCTGAGCATCGGACGCATCGGCATCCTCGAGCCGATCGTCAGCGAACGATTGCCTTGGTTGTTTTTCGGGGCCCTCGCGCCAATGTTCGTGTTCGCGCTCGTCCGGCGCGTGCAGGGGACGCGCACGGCGGCGCTCGCCGCGGCTTGGCTGCTCGCGTTGCCTGGCTTTACCGCGGGCGTAGCGACGGCGCAGCCCGAAGCGCTGCTTGCTTGCAGTTGGCTGCTCGCGCTGGCGCCGTACGCCGCTTGGCTCGCGGCGCGCGAGCCGAACGCGCGAAACTACGCGCTCGGCCTGCTCGCACTCGGGTCATTGGCAGCTGTCGGGTTCGTCCTCGCAGCGGCTTGGGTCGTTCCGCTGATGGCTTTGCACTATGCGCTGACGCGCGGCAAGCTCGCGCAGCGCATGATGCGCAGCGGCCACTTGCCGTTACCGACCGCCGCGTTCGTCTGTGGGGTCGGCGTCGTGTGTGCTTGCGTGCTGTTCGATCCAAACTTGTGGCACAGCGATCCGCCCAAGACGATTGTCGCCTTGTTCGCCGCGCCAGCGGGGCCGACTGCGTCGCCGCGGCGGGTTCCAGAGCTGACGCCATGGATTGCGGTGGTCGCGCTCGCAGGCGCGCTGGCCTTCGCGTGGCGAGCGCTTGGCCGCCGCTTTGCCACAGGCGAGCTTCGGCCGGCACGTGATCCGAGTGGCACTAGCGAACTGATTGCCTGTGGGCTGGTCCTTTCGTGGTGGCTCGCAGGAACGTCGGGGGCCTTGCCGTTCCTGGCGATGTTGGCCGCGATCGGTGCTTCTGCGCTGTCCCAACTGCTTGTGCGCGAGCGC